>CAMCUA010000152.1 GCA_945878455.1 Asaia bogorensis
TGCGGCTTTCCGCCAACAGCCGGTCAACGGCGGCCGAGCGCTCCAACGCCAGCAACCGTTCGATCTCCGCCAGCGGCGCGCCGAAGCCGGTGCGCGACAACAGGTGGCGTCCTTCCTCCCAGCTCAGCGCGCCGGCAGGCTGGGCGATGAGTATCAAAATCAGCGTCACGCAAAAGCGAGCGACAACGCCACGCCTAGCAGCGGCTAGAGCCATGCTCCCTCGCCTTCCGACAGCATCCACCATGCGGATGCAATAACCATAAAGTGCAATTCCGACTCGAGCAAACCGTTGCCACCACAGCGTTCCTACGACACTACTTGCTTGGCCTTCGTCGGCCCATCCAACGCCTGACGTACCGCCTGTGCCAGTTCAACCCGACTGTAGGGCTTGGCCAACAACGCCCCGGCGAGGGTCATCGGCGGCGCCGACGCCTGATCGGTTTTGTCCGCCTGCAATTTCCCGCTGGTCAACAGCACCTTCATCGCCGGTCGCAGGGCTTGCGCCTCTTGCGCCAGTCGAACGCCGTCCATCTTGCCGGGCAAAATAATGTCGGCGAACAGCAGGTCGATGTCCGTATGGCCGCTCAACATGGCCAGGGCCTGCGCGCTGCCATTCGCTATCAGCGTGCGATAGCCGAGCCCTTGCAGATGCAGGCTGGCGACTTCGGCCAAGGCGTCCTCGTCCTCGACGACCAAGATGCATTCCGATCCGCGAGGTGAAGCAGCCATTGCCATTTTCAGCTGGGCGGCGACCGTGGCGTGGCTCGCCTTAGGCAGGAAAAGTCGGAATACCGAACCATGTCCCGGCGCCGATTCAACGCCGATCGCGCCGCCGGAACGCTGGGCAAAGCCATGCACCATGCTCAGACCCAGGCCGATGCCCATGCCTTTCACCTTGGTTGTGAAGAACGGCTCGAACACCCTGTCCTTCACGGTGTCGTCCATACCGGCACCGGTATCGCCGACGGCGATCATGACATAGTCGCCGGCCACACTCGGCGGTTGGACCTTGGCCGCCGTTTCGGCATCGAGCGTCACATTGGCCGTCGTCATGGTCAGCCGGCCACCCTTCGGCATCGCGTCGCGGGCATTCAGCGTCAGGTTCAGGACACTGTCCATTAGGTCGCCGGGATCGGCCTCGACCGCCCATAGGCGATCGGTAAGATCGAACACCACCTCGATCGATGCCGCTGAAGCGCGCGATGGCGGTTCGGCGGCGTCGCGGGCGACATCGTTCACGTCCGTCAATGCTACCGTTCCCGCCTGCCGATGGCCGATGGCCTGTAGCTTTCGGGTAATGACGGCGGCGCGCCCGACACCGGTCAACGCCCGTTCGATTCGTTCCAACTGGCGCGCGTCCTGTGGTTTCATCTCGCGCAGCAGTTCCAGATTGCCTTGGACAACCCCGAGGACGTTGTTGAATTCATGGGCAACGCTGCTGGCCAGGACCCCCGCCGCCTCCATCCGCTGGGCGCGCCGTTGACCTCGTTCAAGCGCTCGGCATTCGCTGACGTCGCGCGCGACGCAAAGGACGGCCCGCTTCCCACCGGCCAACGTCCGCGCCACTGCTGTCCGCCCTTCGACGACAACCAGGCCATCGTCGCCGACCAATTCGTATTCGACCTGTTGCGGTTGGCCGGTCTGCAATGTCTTTTCGACGGCGGCCAGTAGGCTGTCGGCCGCCGCCTTCGACAGGACGTCGCCGATGCGTGCACCCAGTGGAACCGCGTTCCCGACAGAAATTAGCCGGCACGCCGCCGATCTTGGCTGCATGTCGAGCAACAGCCCGTCTTCCGACAGCAACAGAATAGGATCGGGCAATGCCTTGGCCATGGCTTGGAGACTTGGATTGTCGGCCGTCGTCGTACGCCTGAACAAGGCATAGAGCAGGCTGAGCGCAACCAGCAAGGCGGCCCCTCCCATCAGCTCGACGGTCATCGCCACCCTATCCACATAGCGCCTTCCGCAGTCCCAAACCGCACCGGCCCATCCGGTGCTACGGCACCGGTCATCCGACCTCGTTTGCACTTCTGTGCATACAGAGGTCTACATATAAGATGTGTGACAGACGTCACACTTGCAACCCGACGCCGCCGGGGCTCAGATGGCGGGACGCCAGGAGGAACGACAATGCCCGATCTGTCTGCCTATATCGCACGCAAGCCGCAGATGATTGCCCCACCCAAGGCCTGCGAATGCCATTCCCACATCTTTGGTCCCGACGCGACCTATCCGGTGGCACCCGGCGAAGGCCGTAACCGGCATGGCGACGCCAGTGTGGAGCAATACCTGGGCCTGCTCGGTCGGCTCGGCATCGAACGCGGCGTCATCGTCCAACCGGTCACCTACGGCAGCGACAATCGGCGTACCCTCGACGCCATTGCCGAAATCGGCCAGCACCGGGCGCGCGGCATCGCCGTTCTACCGCGCAACGTCGGCAAGGCCGAGATCGCGCGCCTGCACACCGCCGGCATCCGCGGTATCCGCGTCGCCCATCCGACGCACGACACCAGCTTCGACGATGCCGCCGCCATGGCGCCACGCTTGGCCGATGTCGGTTGGCACGTCCAGATGTCGGGCCCGTCAGCGGTACCTTGGCTGGCCTCGGCCAGGCCATTGCCCGTGCCGGTGATTCTCGACCACATGGCCCGCCTGCCGACGAACTTGAACCTGAATGCCGAGCCGTTCACGACGATGCTGCGCCTGCTGGAAACAGGCAACGTATGGGTGAAGATCTCCGGTCCCTACTACGGTTCGGTGGCCGGAGCGCCTTATGTCGATGTCATCCCACGCATCGCGGCATTGGCCCGCCACCGGCCCGACCGGCTGGTCTGGGCGCTCAACTGGCCGCATCCCAATTTTCCCATGGATGGCAAGCCCGACGCCGCCGATTGCCTGGATATCCTGCAATATGCGGTGCCCGACGCCAATACCCGAAAATTGATCCTGGCCGATAACCCGGCGCGGCTTTACGGCTTTCCCGATTAGACATGCTGTTCCGCCCGAAGTGCCGGTGAGCCCTTGCCGTCGAGCATCTCGCCGAATGTGCCGATCACGTCTGCAAAAGGATACGGTTTGCCCAGGAATGCCGTGGGCTCTTGCGCTATTTCATGAACCGTATGAGCGTCGATAGCCTGGGTGAACGGCAGCGTCGCGATGCATCGATAGGCAAAGACTTCTCGATCTTACCTTCAATCCGCGCGACGACGGCGACAGGCCACAAAGGGTTTGGGAAGCACCGCAAATCAAGAGGCGGACCGGCAACGCAGCATCCCTGGTCGTGTTTCTGTGCAGCAGGTCGGAGGGGACCTGTCCAGCCTTTCGTGACAATGGCAACCTCGGATCGATGCACGAATTCGTGATGATCCCGGAAGACGGGGTTATGCCTGGGATTCTGTCCGGGTGCGGTGAGCACTCATAAAATTGTCACTGTAATCCGGCCACTGCCGAAGCAACCATGGCGGCGGTCCGTAAATCGGCACGACGCCGGGGTGCGGTTGCCTGTGGGGATGGGCAAAGGGGGGGGGGGATCGATACTTTCGGCCTCGCATGCCGGAAGACCCATTCATTCGAGAGGACACCACGTGGCAATTTGGCAGGTTTCATCGGTCCAAGCGCTTCTAAGCGCCGTCTCTGGCGCACAAAATGGCGACACCGTCCGCATCCAAGCCGGCGCCTATCACATCACCTCGTCATCCGGCATTACGCTGAACAAGAGCCTGACCTTCGAAGGCGTCGGCGGACGCGCCAACTTTCACGCCGACGTACCGATGACCAAGGGCATCTTCACCATCGGACAAACGGTAGAGTCGACGACCTTCGACAGAATCGGCTTCTTCGACGCCGCCAACGGCGACAGGAACGGCGCCGGAATCCGCCAGCACGGCGGCGATCTCACGGTGCGCAACAGCTACTTTCAGAACAATGAAGACGGCATTCTGGGCGTTTCCGTCGCTCCCTACCAAGGCACCGTCCATATCGTCGGTTCGACCTTCATCGGTAACGGCCATGCCAACGGATTGGCCCACGGCATCTATATCGGCGCCGACACGCTAATCGTCGAAAACTCGGTCTTCCGCAACACCGACACCGGCCATCACATCAAGAGCATCTCGGCCCACACCGTTGTGCGCGGCAACATTCTCGACGATGGCAGCGGCAATGCCAGCCGCGCCGTCGACGTCAGTGCCGGCGGCGACCTTCTGGTCGAGAACAACCAGATGATCAAATCGGTCAACGCCGACCACAACCGCTTCGTCTATTACGGTAACGACCGCGGCACCAACCCGAACGGCGAAGTGATCGTCCAGGACAATATCGTCGATAACCATCGCGCCAACGGCGGCTTCTTCGTTAATTCGACCACCGCCATCGCCACCGTCACCGGCAACGACATTTCCGGCATGTCCGCTAGCCTGGTGATCACCGGTCTGGCCAACCAGTTTGACAACCTGCTCAACGGTCAACCCCTGGCAAACAGTTACGCCGATGGACAACCGAACGCCGTACCGCTCGCCGATGCCGCCGTCGCGGCCACGCTCGAAGACACCGTCCTCGGCGGCAATCTGACAGCCAGCGATGCCGACAACGATCCCTTGACCTTCGCGCTGGCCACCGGTGGCGCACCGGCCCATGGCGATGTCGTTGTCACTGCCGACGGGCACTATACCTACACCCTCGATGCCGGCTTCAGCGGCAGCGATAGCTTTGTCTTTCAAGCCGCCGATAGGCTGGGCGGCAGGGCCACCGCCGCCGTCACCCTGACCGTGCAGGCCGTTGCCGATAGGCCGACCCTGGTCGTCGCCGACGCTCTGGTTGGCGGCGGGACCGTCGCGCCGCAGACCTTGGTCGGGACCAACAGCACAGAGGTGCTGACCGGCGGGTCCGGCAACGACACGCTGATGGGCAACGGCGGCAATGATACCTTGATGGGCGATCCCAGCGCGCCGCCCCTTGGCGGGCGCATCGTGCCGCTGGTCATCGCCGCGACAGCGGGAGATCCCGACGGATCGGAAACCCTGAGCCTGACCCTGAGCGGGCTGCCGGTCGGCGCCGTGCTGTCAGCTGGCACGGCAATCGGCGCCGGCGTCTGGAGCCTGACCGCCGCCGATCTTCCCGGCCTGACCCTGACCTTGGCCGCAGATCTCGTCCAACCGATCATGCTGACAGTGACCGTGGTGGCCACCGATGTCGGCCCCAACGGAGCCGTTGAATCCGCGCCGGTCAGTGCCACGCTATCCGTCCGTGCAACACCCGCAGGCGGTAATGACACGCTCATCGGCGGCGCTGGAAACGATGTTCTCGACGGGGGTGCCGGCGACGATCTCTTCCGCGTGACCGGCAGCGGCGACGGCTTCGACGTGTTTCGCGGCGGCGCCGGTCTTGATCGCATCTTGGGTTCCAGCGGCGACGATCTGATCGGCTTTAACCTCGCCTTCGGTCCCGGCGATGCCGTCGAAGCCATCGACGGCGGCGGCGGCCGCGACATTCTGCGCGGCACCGGCGGCAGCGACGTGCTCGACTTTTCGGCAACGCAACTGACCGGCATCGCCGAAATCCAGGGCGGCAGCGGCAACGACACGATAACTGGCTCGGCGGCCGGCGATACCCTCTCCGGCGGCAGCGGCAACGACGTGCTGAACGGCGGCGGTGGCAATGATCTGTTCCGGGTAACCGGTAGCGGCGAAGGCTTCGATGTGTTCCGTGGCGGCGCCGGCTTCGACCGCATCCTCGGCTCGACCGGCGACGACCTGATCGGCCTGTATCAATCCTTCGCTCCGGGCGATGCTGTCGAAACCATCGACGGCGGCGGCGGCCGTGACGTACTGCACGGCTCTACCGGCAATGACGTATTGGACTTCTCCGCGACCCAACTCACCGGCATCGCCGAAATCCAGGGCGGCAGCGGCAACGATACCATCACCGGCTCAGCGGCCGGCGATACCATCTCCGGCGGCAGCGGCAACGACGTGCTGAACGGCGGTGGCGGCAACGATCTATTCCAAGTGACCGGCAGCAGCGAAGGTTTCGACCTGTTCCGTGGCGGCGCCGGCTTCGACCGTATCCTCGGCTCGACCGGCGACGACCTGATCGGTTTCTACCTGGCCTTCGGTCCGGGCGATGCTGTCGAAGCCATCGACGGCGGTGGCGGCCGCGATGTGCTGCGTGGCTCCTCCGGCAGCGACGTGTTGGACTTCTCCGCGACGCAACTCACCGGCATCGTTGAAATCCAGGGCGGCAGCGGCAATGACACGATAACCGGCGGGGCGCTGGCCGACGTCATATCCGGCGGTTCCGGCAACGACCGGCTGACCGGGGGTGACGGCGCCGACACGTTCCTGTTCGCCAGCAATGGGGGGAGCGATACGGTCACCGACTTCGGCGTTGGCGACGTTCTCTCCTTCGCTGGCTTCCAGCTGGCCGATCTGATCGTTACCCAGGTCGGCACCGAGGCGCGCATCGCCTTCGCCAACAACACCTTGAAAGTGACGCTCAGCCAAAGCAACGCCGCCGATCTCGGCTACAGCGCCACGTCGGGTGCCGACGGCAATACCGTCGTCGTCCGCTTCGACGAAACCACGGGTGGCTGAACGGCTCACCCGCCACCTACCGGAGCAAACCGCAAGAATCAGGTAGCCCGAATGAACAAAGCCGAGGAGGGGCAGGAAAGCGCAACATGTTCGTCGTCCGGTGATGAGCCGGACGAGGTTGACTCAGCGACGCGCGCCTTCCGCAATTTCCTGCACGCCCGGCGGATCTGCAATAGCTTCGCTGCTTCCGCCAACGGCGATCTGGACCGCAACCGGGCAGCACAACGTGCCTACGAACAGGCGGCCATCGCCATGCGGTATGCACCCATCGACTCGCCGCGCGGCGCACGCGCCGCTCTCAGTTACCTGCTGATCGAATTGGCGGCGGAGGAACCGGGTCCATGGTGCATCCCGATCTTTCGCAACATAATGCGCTACCTGCGCCAGGAAACCGAAGCCGTACGGACGTCTGACAACCGCGCCGCCGGACGCAGGCTTGCGGAGTCTCAGGCAGCGCACACCCGGTTGCGGCCTTCGTCCTTGGCCCGGTAGAGCGCCGCGTCGGCCGCGGCGACCAGGGTGTCCGGGTTGCTCCCGGAATCGGGATAGACGGCAACGCCAATACTGACCGTCACACTACCCTTCTTGCCGTTGGGTAGTCCGAACACCCGCTGGGCTATCATGCTACGCAGCCGTTCGGCGCTGCGCAGCGCACCTTCCGCGTCGGTTCCCGGCAGGATGACAGTGAATTCCTCACCACCATAGCGGAAGGATCGGTCGATCTCGCGTATCGCCTCGGTGATGACGACCGCGATGGCACGCAATGCCCGGTCGCCGCCCTGATGGCCGAAGCTGTCGTTGAAGTCCTTGAAGCGGTCGATATCGAGGATCAGCAGGCTGGTCTTGCCACCCAAGCGTTGCGACCGCCCGAGGTGTTCGGCCAGTTCACGGTCGAACTCGCGGCGATTACCCAAACCTGTCAGCCCGTCGGTCCGCGCCAACTGCGCCATGTCGCGTTCCTGGTCGGCAAAGTCGGCGGTCATGCGGTTAAAGGCGTTGGCGATGTCGGTAATTTCCATTGGCCCCTGCACCGCCACCGTCTGGCGGCGGTCGCTGCCGGCGATCTGCACCGCGCCGCTGCCCAGCACGCGGACGCGACCGACCACCGTGCGTTCGACCAGGACGATGCCGATGCTCAGGAACGCCAGCGCCAAGCCGGCGGCACCCCAGGCGAACAGCTTCAGGCGATCGCGCGCCTGCTGCACCCGTCCGCGCACCGCCTCGGTGCGGCGCAGCATGTCGGCATGCAGATCGGTCATTGCCGCGGCACCACGGCGCGCCGACAGCTCGAAGGCGTCCAGCCGCGCCGCGGCCTCGGCAAGGGAAGCGCCGCGCGGCAGAGTTATCAAAGTCTGGGCAGTACGCCCGGCCTGGTTCCAATGGCGCAGCGCGATGCCGAGATAGGCGGCGGCCGGAGGGTTGCCGCCGAGTTCGATCTGCAGGTGATCGAAAGTTGCCTTGATGCCTTCGGCCCGTTCCTTGAACGCAGCCGCGTTGGCGCGGCTGCGTTCAATACGATAGTTCTTCAGGGCGATGGTGGCATCCCACAGGCGTGACGGCATGTCCTGAACAAGGTCGAGTAGTACGCGGTCCTGTTGCACGATGCCTGCGAGCGGCCGGACGACGCTAAATTCTCATTCCAAGTGCAACACCGTTATGCTTCGGAGTTGCGATGGGAATTCACTATAGTCAGCTCGACCTTTATGAGCGTTACGAGCTTTATCGTCTCCGGGAGGACGGTAGAGTCGTTCGAGAGATCGGCCGCCTGATGGGCCGATCCGTGTCCACGATCAGCCGGGAGTTGCGGCGCAATGCGCTGCCGAGGGGCGAGTATAAGCCCGCTTCGGCGGAT
>CAMCUA010000153.1 GCA_945878455.1 Asaia bogorensis
CTGTTCGCCCTCAGCTACGACGGCACCCTGCGCTGGAGCCCGGCCGATCCCGTCGATGCCGATGTCGTGCGTTGGTTCAACGCCCACCAGCGGCGCGACAAAGGCTTCGGGCCGGCGCTGGGTCCGCTGGCGGCCGAACGGGCGGCGCAATTGCTGCGCCGGGCCGGCTATCGGGTCAGCGTCGCCGAGTCACCCTGGTGCCTCACGGCGCGCGAAGGGCTGTTGCAACGCCAACTCCTCGACGGCATCGCCTCGGCCGCCCGCGAACAGGAACCAGCGGCCGGCGCCGTCATCGAGGCTTGGGCACAACGCCGCCGCGCCGCCATCGCCAGCGGCACGGCGACGACCGTGGTCGGCCACCGCGACATCCTCGGCCTGCCGGCCGGGCGGCCCGTCAGGACCTGAAGTCGCAATCGAACAGGATATCCTCGCCCATGGCGAACAGCCGCCAGTTGAGCCGCTTCGCTTCGCTGAGCCGCACGATCGGCGGCAGTTCCAAGCCATGCCGGCCGGAACCCAGGATCAAGGGCGCCACGGCGATTTGCAGACGCTGCAGGCAGCCGGCGGCGAGAAAGCCCGACACCGTATCGCCACCGCCCTCGACGAACAGGCGATAGAGGCCGCGTGCGAACAAGGCATCGACCACCGCCCGCGGCGCCAGCCGGTCTTTTTGCAGCGGCAGGCCGACGATCTCGACATGCGCCGGCAGGCGCCGCGCCGTCGCGACAGTCTCATCAGCGCAGACGACGATGACCTTCACCCCGTCGTCGGCGAACAGCCGCCGTTCGCCGTCCAGGCTGCGCCGCGGATCGATGACGACGCGCACCGGATTGGGTCCCGCCACCCGGCGGGTGGTTAGCCGGGCATCGTCCTTGCGTACCGTGCCGGCGCCGACGATCACTGCATCGGCCAAGGCCCGCATACGGTGCAGATGGTCGATGTTCTCCGGCCCGTTGATGTAATAGGAATCCCCCGTCCGCGTCGCGATGCGCCCGTCCAGGCTTTGCCCGAGATGGGCCAGCACCATCGGCCGCTCGGCCCCGGCGCGGGCGAAGTCGAGATAGAGGTCGAGAAACTGCCGCGCCTCCGGCTCGATGGCGGATGGCAGCGGCGCCTCCGTCCCCTGACCGACAGCCAGCAGATAGCTCCAGGCCGCCGCCGCGTCGAACGCCGCCGGCTGGCGCGACGGGGACAGCACGCTCATACCCCGTCCCGCAGGCTGGACAGCGGCTGCCGCGTCGTGTCGCGCAGGATGTCGATCAACACGTCGGCCATATAGCTGATAGCGCGGCGGCCCTTTTCGGCATCCGCCTGGGTGGCATCGCCGATGGCGCCCGAAACGTGCTGATCCTGCGCCGCCCAGGCGAAACTCGCTGCCCCGCCGGGGCGCAACTGAGCATTCGCTGCCTCCAAGGTCATGCTCAACGGGCGGAAGTCGGCGGCCCGCTCCATGCGCACACGCTGCGGGCAGAGATGCAGCATCATCGAGGTCTCGACGGCACCGCCGTGAATACCATGGCGCAGTTCGGCCGCGTCGAACAAGTCGGGCGGCAGGCCGAAGCGAAAGGTGTTGGCCTTGACCACCAGCATGCTGTGGCGCAGGCGCAGGCGCAGCGCCGCGATGTCGACCATCTGCGGCTGCCCGCCATGGGCGTTGAGCACCACCAGCTTGCGCAGGCCAGCGCGGGCGACGCCGTCGCCGATATCCGTCAGCACGGCGATCAGGGTTTCGGCGGGATGGCTGAGCGTGCCGGCGAAGGCCGTATGTTCGTCGCTGCTGCCAACCGTCACGGTCGGCAGCACCAACACGCGCAGATCGCCGGGCAGGCGGCTCATGGTGGCGGCGACGACGCCCTCGGCGATACAGGCATCCGTATCCAGCGGCAGGTGCGGCCCATGCTGTTCGACGGCACCCATCGGCAACAGCGCCAACCAGCGTTCGGCGTCCAGGCCGCGCAGGTCTTCCGTCGTCAGGTCGCGCCAATAAGCGCTGCGCAGGTCCATCACCGCGGTCTCCCTCGCTGCTCCACCGGCAGGGCGCGGTGGTGCCTGGAAAATAGCACGAAGCCCATCATCGCGGCGGGGAAACCGCCGCTGCGTCGCCCATCTCCATCCGGGCGAGCGGTGTCGCCGCGTCGCCGTCGAGGCCGTCGAGCAACAGATACGGCAGCCGCGCCATCGGGCCGACGGCCTGCGGCTCCGGCACCAGGCCGGGAACGAAGCCGGCGGCGATGAAGGGCGCCAACACCGCCTCATCGGTGGTGAAAACATGCACCGGCACGCCGACCCGCGCGCCGGGACCGGAGACGACGGCCGGCGGCTGGTGATCGCCCAAGACGATGACCAGCGAACCGGGCGCGGCGCGGCGCCCGAGGAAGCCCGCTAGCAGCCGCCAATCGTAGCCGACGGACGCCAGATAGTTGGCCTTCATGCGCACGGGGTCGGCCTGCTCGCCGTCGCCCGGCGGTACCGTGGGACCATAGGCCCGGGCCGCATCGAGGGTGTCGCCGTCCTCGATATAGGGCGGCACCGGCGAAAACGGGAAATGACTGCTGATCGTCGGATAGAAGACAAACAGCGGCGCCCGCGGTCGAGGCGCCATTTCGTGCTGCCACAGCCAGTCGACGGCGTATTGGTCAGGGATGCGCCACCAACCGAAGGCCGGCCCGGCATAGGCCAAGGCCTTGGCATCGTGCAGGGCATCGAAGCCGAGCGCGGCGCCTTCCGGCCATTCCTGTTGGATGCCCGGCACCAGGGCGACGCTGCGATAGCCGGCGGCGCGGAAGCGGCTGGCCAGCGACGGCTGGTGGCTCTTGAGCTGGCTGTCGTAATCGCCGTTGCGGCCGATCTGGCGGCCATACAGCGTGGTCGCATGGGCCAGCCAGGAACTGCCGCCGAAGGTGGGCGAATCGACCACGGCCGAAACCGCGTGCCAGCCGCCCCGGGCGGCGACGCCGGCCAGTTGGGCCAGGGGTTGGGCCAGGCTGGTGCGGTGATGGCCCTCGTCGAAGACCATGGCCCCGTAGGACTCGAGGAAGATCAAGTAAACATCGCCGCCGTGTAGCCGCGCCAGGTTGGACTCCGGCAAGGGTGGCCCATCCGGCTCCCGCCGCCCGGCGAAGGCGGGCAGCAGGGCCTCGGCCAGCAACGCCGTCTGCTCGCCGATCACCGCGCCGACCGGCGAAGCGAAGCGGTATTCCCAGCCCAGGTCTTCGTCGCCGACGCCGATGCCGTAGACGGCCAGCAGCGCCGTGCCCACCGCCGCCACGCCGCGCCGCAGGGGCCGCAGCGCCATCGCCGCGTCGATGGCGCCGATGGCCCAGCGGCAAGCGCCCAACAGCGCCGCCGTCGCGACCAGAACCGCCGCGACCATCCCCGCCACCTGCCAGGCCGGCAGAGCCTGCATCGCCATGGCGAGGACGTTGGGCACATGCGGCAGGTCCCAATAGAGATCGATGCCGCGCCCGAACAGCGCCGGCACGGTGACAGCGCCATAGCCGACGACCAGGAAGCCGACGGCGAGAACCGCCAGCATCCAGCGCCAGCCCCGGCTCAAACGGCCGCGCCAGGCGCCGTGCAAGGCCAGCAGCAACAACAGGACGATCAGATCGACCGAGGGTTCGCCGGCCCAATAGACGCCGAAGGTCGGCCAGATGTTGTGCAGCGTCAGGCCGACATCGAGCAGCAGAACGGCGGCCAACGCCGCCGCAGCGGTACGCCAGGGAGAAAAGCTCATCGAAGAACAGGCCGTCGCGATCCTACCGCCGGTGGCGGACGCTCAATCCCTCGCACCATGCCGCTCGCGCCGCCGGTTCATGGCATACAGCAGCGCCGCCAGGATGTGCTCGTAGAACCATCCGGCAACGGCGTGGACGGGGGGGGGAAAGGCCACCAGTCGCGACAGCCAGCGGAAACGGGGAAGCCGCGACCACAACAGGATGAAGGCATCGAGGCCGACGTGCAACCCACCGTCTTCGTCCACCGCATGCAGACGGCGCTTCAGCGCCTCGCCATCGACGCCGAGGGCAGCGGCAACGTCCGGTTCACGGCTGATGTCGCACCAGCCGAGATCGAGCCCATGGCGGGCATCGATGCCGCGGTAGTGACCGATTTCCGTCCGGCAGACCGGACAAGCGCCGTTGTAGAAGGTGACGATGCCGCGCGGCGGGGCAACCGTCGTTTCCGTTTCGTTACCCGTCATGTCAGGGCATCCCCGTATCCTTGAACACCATCAGATAGAAGATAACGAGCAGCGCGATGAATGCCGGCCAGCCAAGTCGGAACCACCAGCCGGCATAGCGGTGGTAGGTTGCGGGCAGCGGCTGTCCAGCCGCAACCGCCGTAGCCGCCAGGCGGTGCATGCGCATCTGCAACCAAACCACCGGCAACCAACAAGCACCGGCCAACAGGTAGAGTGTTATGGCGGCAATGAGCCAAGTCTCCGTCAAGGAATAACCCAGGACGACGGCGAGCCAGACGCCGGTCAGCGGCTGCAGCACGACCGCCGGCGTGGTGAACAGCCAGTCGGCGAGGACGACGTTACGGGCGACGACGGCGACGGTGCGCGGGTCGCCGCGCAGATGAGCGAACCACATATGGAAGGCGGTGCCGAGGCCGGTGCCGAAAATGACGACGCCGCCCAGGATATGGACCAGCTTGATCCAGAGGATGTCCACGGCCTCAGGCCTCCCAGGCCATGACCGCCAGCGTCGCCGCGACCAGCGGCACGTTCTTGGCGATGGGGCCGAAGGGATGCAACCAGAATTCCGGGGCGGCGATGGAAAGGATCGCCGTATAGGCGACGATCAGACCGATGGACAGGGCCCCCACGACCACAACACGCCGACGGTCGAGCAGCAGCAGGCCAACCAGCACGTCGAGGGCGGCCGTCGCCTCGAGCAGCGGCAGGGCGAACGGGCCGACGATCCCGACCGCGGCCAACAGGTCAAGGCTATCGGCGACGGGATACAGGCCGAGGGAAGCGAGGCCCGAGAAGACCCACAGGAACGCCAAGCTCCAGCGCAGCGGCCGGACCAAGGGATAGAGCCGGGCCTGGCGACGGTCGGCGGCAGTCGCCGGATGGCGGGCCAACCCATGATCAAGATCGAGTGGCGGTAAGCCGAGCAGGCGGGTCAAGGGCGCCGCGTCCCCGGTGTTACCGGCGCGCAGCATCCGCCAGGTATCGCGGGTGACCGGCGCATCGGTGAAGCGCTCGCCCAACCACGTCACCATCGCCATGGCAAAGCCCGGCATGGCAAGCATCGGTATGCGGCGGCGACCGAGCCAGCGGCCATAGGCGGCGAGCATCCCGGCATAGGTGATGGGTTGCGGGCCGACGACGTCGAGGCGGCGCGGCCAGGGTAGCGGCGTGGCAACCAGTGCCGCCACGGCGGCGGCCAGATCGTCGACATGCACCGGCTGGAGCGATTGCCCGCCGCCATCGGCAGGGCGACAACCGGCAGGGCGGCCAGCGCGGCGAACAGGGCGGTGCTGCCGCCGCCCGGCCCGTAGACCAGGGAGGGGCGGAGGATTGTCACCGTCGGACCCGGATGGGCCGACGCCAACGTATCGAGAAAGACCTCCGCCTGTCCCTTGGTGCGCAGATAGACAGATGAGGATTCGGGGTCGGCGCCAATGGCGGAAACGTGGATCAGCCGCGGTACCGCCGCCGCCACCGCGGCACGGAACAGGCGGGCAGGGCCCTCAGCATGCACCGCACGGTGCGTGTCGCCACCGCGCTCGCGGATGATACCCACGGTGTTGACCACCGCATCGGCGCCGACCAGCACCTCGTACCAGTCATCTTCAACGGCTCGGCCAAGGTCGCGCACGGCGACGGACCGCCCCGCATACTGGCGGGCCAGGGCGGCGGCATCGCGGGCCACCGGCAGGATGTCGTGGCCGTCGGCGGCCAGGCGGCGAGCGATGTGACCGCCGATGAAACCCGTCGCTCCGATGATGACGATCCGCATGGCTACCGCCTCGCTTCGCTGGGGATTGCCGCTCCGGTTCAGGACACGCGCGACAGTAGCTTTTCGATGCGCGCGCCCAACTTGATCAGGGTGACCAGCGAGCGGCGCGGCAAGCGGCGCATCTGGTCGTACCAGGTGGACAGAGTCTCGATGAATCGCAGCATGTCGCCGATGCGCCGGGCGGCGACGGGATCGGTCTCCCGGTCGTCGGTCAGTTCCATGACACAGTCGCGCAGCATGGTGAGCGTCGGATCGATTTCGCGATGCTTTCGCCCCTCGGCGATCAGCGACAGCATTTCCCATGTATCGGCAATGGCGGTGAAATGGTCACGCCGGTCGCCCATGACGTGGGCCCGCTGGATGAGGCCCCAGGATTGCAGTTCCTTGAGGCCGGTGCTGACGTTGGAGCGCGCGATGCCCAGCGTCTCGACGATCTCGTCGGCCGCCAGCGGGCCGGGCGCCAGGTAGAGCAGCGCGTGGACCTGCGCCACCGAGCGGTTGACGCCCCAGCGCGTGCCCATCTCACCCCAATGCAGGACGAAGCGTTCCATGACGGGAGTCAGTTTCATTTGATGTTTCCGAAATTTCTGTTTATACAGAAATATTAGGATATTAAGTTGGAACGGGCAAGGGCCATGTCGACCGCAGGTATCCATAACAAGGCCGCCTATCCCGCCCGCCGCCATTGGTTCATCGGCGGGAGCCTCACAGTGCTTCAGGTAAGTATGGTTGTGGTCATAGCTTCGATGCTCTTTGCAACATGGGGGACGGCTGCGACAATTTCTGTCGACGCCGTTCTTTTTGCCCTGCTGCTTCTTGCAGTCAATTGCGTTTTCGCCATTCCCCCTGTCGCCATCGGCATGCTGGTAGCTGTCTCTCTTTTCCGGCTTCGGGGCATGACCTCTGCACCCCTATATGCCTGCGGCGGGGCGCTGATCGGGATCGGGTGGCTGCTCATACTTTGGAACGGCGCACCCCGAACGCTCTCAATTTCAGCTCACGCCGTGATCGCATGGGGAGCAGCGGTTGGCCTTCTCGCCGGCCTCTTTCTTTGGGTATACTTATGGAGGCCGTCGAAGGCGCGACGATCCCACGCCTTGACGCTGGCCTCTATCTTCTGACCGCAAAGAACAAAGCCCGGGTCTTTGCCCGGGCCTCTACGCCATCAGATGGTGAACTGCAAATTGCCCAGCCGCTTGGTCAATTTCAGGTTCTCGCTGTAGTCGACGGGCACGGCGATGATCGCCGGGCCGGGCTGGCGGAAGGCTTCGGCCATCGCCGCGGGAATCTGGTCGGGGCCGGTCAGGGTGCGGCCCCACATGCCAAAGGATTTGGCCAGCAATTCGAAATCCGGATTGTTGAAGGCCAGTTCCGAATGGCGCCCGCCGAAGTGATTCTGCTGCTTCCATTTGATCAGGCCGTATTCGCCGTCGCACCAGACCATCAACACCACGTTCTGTTTCAGCCGCACCATGGTTTCCAGGTCTTGCACGTTCATCAGGAAGCCGGCGTCGCCGCTGATCGCCATCACCTTGCGCCCGGGGTGCGCGATCTTCGCCCCCATGGCGCCGGGCAGGGCGAAGCCCATCGAACAGAAGCCGTTGGAGATCAGGCAGGTGTTCGGCTCCTCGCATTGGAAGTAACGCGCGATCCACATCTTATGCGCGCCGACATCGGACAGGAGAATGCCGTCGCTGGGGAGGTTCTGGCGGACATCCCAGAGGATTTTCTGCGGCTTCATCGGAAAGGACGTGTCGTCCTTCTCCATGGCGAAGTCCTCGGCAATGGCTTCACGCAGCTTGCGCCGCTGGCCGATGTCGAACAGCGGCAGCTTGCCGGCGCCGTCGAAGCGGCGGTTCAGCTCTTCGTTGATCTGCCACAGCGCATCGGCGATATCGGAAACGATATCGACCTCGACCGGATAGTGATGATCGATTTCGGCGGGCAGGAAGTCGATGTGGATGATTTTGGTGTTCTGCTGGCGGTTCCAGCCGGCCGGCGAATATTCGACCAGGTCGTAGCCGACGGCGATCACCACGTCGGCATCGTCCATGGCGATGTTGATGTAGTCGCGGCTTTGCAGGCCGATGGTATACAGGCAATGCGGGTCGGACATGGGCATGGCGCCCTTGCCCATGAAGGTGTTGACGACACCGATGCCGGCCTTGCGCGCCAGCCGCTGCAACTGCTGGGCGGCGCGTTTGCGCACCGCGCCGTTGCCGGCCAGGATCAGCGGATTGGTCGCCCCAGCGATCAAATCGACGGCCAATTTGATCGCCTTGTGATCGGCGGCGGGGCGGCGGGTGCGGCGCACCTGCATCGGGCCGACCTCGGTTTCCTTCTTGGCGATGTCTTCGGGCAATTCGATGACGGCGGCGCCGGGCTTTTCCGATTC
>CAMCUA010000154.1 GCA_945878455.1 Asaia bogorensis
GGCGGCGCCGGGCTCGATTGCTACGCCACTGAACCGACCGATCCGCGCCGCTTCGCCGGCATCGAGAATCTCGCCCTGACGCCGCATTTCTCCAGCGGCACGCCGGACACGCGCAAGGCCATCAGCGCCCACGGCATCGCCAACCTGCAGGCCTTCTTCGCCGGCAAGCCTCTGCTCACCCCGATACCGGAAATCCCCAACGGACAGTAGCGGCGCTGCGGCCCTGCCGTTGCCGGTCGTCGTGCCCCCTATCGCGTATCGGCGGATGGCTTATCATGGCGCCCGCCGGGCCATACCTTGGTTCCGGTTCCCCCTGACCGTCTGGTGAAACTCCCTTTTCATGGCATCCGACTCCTTCGCTCAAACCCGCGCCTTGCTGCGCCACCGGCCCTACCTGCTGTTTTTCGGCGGGCGCGGCTTTTCCAAGTTTGCCGCGCAAATCGGCGTCGTCGCCATCGGCTGGCAGGTCTACGAGCTGACCGACAGCGCCTTCTACCTGGGCATGATCGGGCTGGCCCAATTCGCGCCCATGGCGATTCTGGTGTTTCTCGCCGGCCATGTGGCGGATCGCTACGAACGCAAGCGCGTCGCGCAGATTTGCCAGATGGTCCAGAGCTTGACCGCGGCCTATCTGGCCTGGGGCGCCTTCAACGGTTCGCTGAGCGTGGTCGAGCTATTCGCCGCGGTGGCGGTGCTGGGTTCGGCCACCGCCTTCGAAAGCCCGTCGACGGCGGCCCTGCTGCCCGGCGTTGCTCCTGAAGGCATGCTGCAGAAGGCCACCGCCCTGTCGCTCTCGGTGTTTCAGATCGCCACCATCAGCGGGCCGGCGCTGGGCGGCTTCGCCTATGCCATCGCGCCCGCCGTGCCCTATACGGTGATGGCGGTCTTCTGGCTGGTGGCCAGCCTGTTGAACGGCGCCATCCGACTGCAACGGCCGGTGGCGGCCAAGGAACCGCCGACGCTCGCCGCCTTGTTCGCCGGCGTCGACTTCGTGCGCCGCCACCCGGCGATTCTCGGCTCGATCTCGCTCGATCTATTCGCCGTGCTGCTCGGCGGCGCCACCGCCTTGCTGCCGATCTATGCCAAGGACATTCTGCATACCGGGCCCTGGGGGCTCGGCGTGCTGCGCGCCGCCCCGGCGGTCGGCGCCCTGATGATGGCGGTGTTTCTATCGCGCCATTCGTTCAAGCGACGGGTCGGTCTGCGCATGTTCCAAGCGGTCATCGTCTTTGGCCTAGCCACCGTCGTCTTCGCCCTGTCGGAATCCTTCTGGCTGAGCCTGCCGGCGCTCGCGTTGATGGGCGCGTCCGATACGGTCAGCATGGTGATCCGCAGCTCGCTGGTGCAATTGTCGACGCCTGACGACATGCGCGGCCGGGTGAGCGCGGTGAACTTCCTGTTCATCAACGCCTCCAACCAATTGGGCGAATTCGAAAGCGGCCTGACGGCGCACCTGTGGGGCGTGGTGCCGGCAGCAGCCTTCGGCGGCATCGGCACCGTTGTCGTGGCGCTCCTCTGGATGAAATTCTTTCCGGCGTTGCGCAAGGTCGAGCGGCTGGAATGAGACAGGCGGAGCATCGCCGCCGAGGAACGTCGTTCGATATGATATTTTCTCATAGAACTATCACGCTTGCTCATTAGTGATTCACGCCCTCCTTCTCTATGATGTTTTTGAGCCAGGGCTTCGCGTAGCGCCGTGCCGCAGGCCGCGAGCGCGAACGTCGCGAGCCCCTTATCAACAAGAAATCATGCAAGGAGGTAGCCGATGCGGAGAATTCCTCGATGGCATGTGCCGGCCGTGATGTTGGCAGCACTAGCCCTGACGCTCCTGGCACCACAGAGTGGCGTTGCTCAGTCGGTGAACACCGGCAAATGGATATCGGTGGTCCTCCCGGCAGAGCCTGAGTTCATCGATCCTTGCTATTCGAGCCGTGGCACGGTCGGTCGTGTCAACAAATACAACGTCGTCGAACCGCTGATTGCCAAGGACGCCACGAACAACACGCTCAAGCCCCGTTTGGCGACGTCGTGGGAACGGATCGACGCCGACAATTGGCGCATTAAATTGCGCGAGGGCGTCGTCTTCCACGATGGCACGCCGTTCAATTCAGCAGCGGCGAAGGCCTCCATCGATCGCAATTGGAGCAAGCCGCTATCCTGCGGCGACCGCTCGAAGTACTTCAGCGACGTCGCGCTCGAGGTATCGACGCCGGATGCCTACACGCTGCAGATCAAGACGTCGTTGCCTGATTCGATCCTGCCCATGCGGCTCAGCGGCTTGATGATCGGTGCTCCGAGCCTGTCTGTCGAAAAGGTCTTGCCCGCCGGCGCCGGTCCCGTCGGCACCGGACCCTTCGTGCACGAAAGCTGGCAGGCTGGCCAGCAGATTGCCTTTAAGCGCAACGACAAGTATTGGGGTCCCAAACCGCAGGCGGAGGGCGTGCGCTATACGTGGCGCAATGAATCGGCGGTACGCGCCTCCATGGTCACCATTGGCGAGGCCGATATCGCACACACCATCTCGGCGCTGGACGCGACCGATCCGAAGATGGATTTCAGCTATCTGAATTCGGAAACCACGTTCCTGCGCCTCGACATGGAAAAGGCGCCGATGAGCGACCGGCGCGTCCGGCTGGCCATGAACCTTGCCCTGGATATCGGCGCCATGCCCGGCACGCTCTTGCCTAAGGCGGTGATCCGTTCCACCCAGATGGTGTTCCCGTCCATTCCTGGGCACAACCACGAACTCGACAAGCGGGCCTATCGTTACGATCCGGCGAAGGCCAAGCAGCTTTTGGCCGAGGCCAAGGCCGACGGCGTTCCTGTCGAGGCCGAAATGCTGTTCGTCAGCAATCCGGCTTCCTTCCCCAACGCCGCCGAGGTCGCCGAGGCCTTCGTCGTCATGTGGAAAGCGGTTGGACTGAACGTCAAGCTGCTGGTCGTCGAGTCCGGGCAGTACCAGGAATTTCAACAGAAGCCCTACAAGGAAAGCCGCCAGCCCACCCTGCTGCAAAGCTCGCATGACAACAACAACGGCGACCCGGTGTTCAGCGTGCGCAGCAAATACGGTTGCGACGGTTCGACCTCGACCTATTGCAATCCCGACTTCGACAAGGATGTCGCCAAGGTAACTGGCCTCAGCGGCGCCGACCGCACCAAGGGTTGGGAAGAGATATTCCGTTATCTCTACGAAGAGGCCGTGCCCTCCGTGATGCTCTATCACATGGTTGGCTTCACCCGGGTCAACCCCCGGATCAGCTACGTTCCCGACGCCAGCACCAATGGCGAGATGCATATCGAGGACGTTACCTTCAAGTGAGCCGTGGGGAATCCGTCTTGCCCCATCGGGGCGGGCGGATTCCCCACCACACCCTTTCATCAGGAGAGTTGCCATGCCAAATCTGGCGGAGGCACCGACCGTCCATATCGCTAAAATCACGCCCTACATCGGCGCCGAAGTGACCGGGGTCGACCTCAATCGGCCGATCCCCCCGCAGGTGCGACAGCAACTCATCGATGCGCTCAGCGAACACATCGTCCTGGTCATCCGCGACCAGAATTTCACGCCGGTCCAATATATCACCGCTGGCCGGGTGTTCGGCGAGTTGATGGAACAGGATTTGCCGGAAATTTACTCGCTGCCCGAACAGCCCCTGATCCGCCAGGTTTCCAACCGCACGAAGGACAAAAAGGACAAGGAGGGTAAGCCGGCGAAATACGATCCGAGTTGGCACACGGATCACACCAATCATGAACATCCGCCGAAATACACCATGCTCTATCCGGTCCTGTTGCCGAGCAGCGGCGGCGGCACCTCGGTGTGCAATATGCGCGCTGCCTATGCGGCGCTTCCCGCCGACATCAAAGCCCGCATCGACGACATGAAGACGGTCAATGTGTTGAGCGGCAGTGCCGCCAAAAATCCTAAGTTCGTGTCGAAGGAGGGCATGGCCAGCGGCAAGTTTCAGGCAGTGATCCATCCGTTGGTGCGCACCAATCCCGACCATGGCACCAAGGCGCTCTATTTTCATCCCGGGCGCACGGAAAACATCGTCGGCATGAATCCGGAAGATACCCAGGATCTGCTCAGGGATCTGACCAAGCGGGCGATCCGGCCCGAGTTTGTCTATACCCACATGTGGCGCCCCGGCGACCTGATGATCTGGGATAACCGCTCGGCGTTGCACAAGGCGAATATCGATTACGATCAGTCGCAGCATCGCTTGCTGTACCGCCTGATCGTGAAAGGCGAGCGACCCATCTGATTGGGGTTAACGCCGTCGGCCGGGGCAGACGGCAGATGCTGTTCCGCCCGTTGCTCCAGCCTCACCCCGGCTGATGTAATAAGCTACGATGCTCTCCCTCGAGAATCGTCGTTCAACAGGCAGGGAGAGACATCCATGAAATTGCTGGGCACGGGCGGCAGTCCCTATGTGCGCAAGGTGCGCGTCGTCTTCGCCGAAAAGGGGATTCCCTACGATTACGTCATCGCCCGCTCGGCGAGTGCCGAGGTGGCGGCGGCCAATCCGCTGGCACAAATTCCCGTGCTGATCCGCGACGACGGCCGGGCGCTCTACGACTCCGTCGTCATCGTCGAATATCTGGATGGATTGGTGCCGGCCAAGCCGCTCATCCCCGAGGCCTTCGAGGCGCGCATCGAGGTCAAGCGCTGGGAAGCCCTGGGCGATGGCATCATGGATGCCACTGTCGCCATCTCCCACGACGAACGGCTGCCGGTCGAACAGCGCCAGTCGGCGGAATGGTACGCCCGTAAGCAAAAAAAGATCGATGCCGGCCTCGCCGTCATGGAACGGGAACTGGGCGCCCGCCCCTTCTGTTTCGGCACCGGTTTTTCCCTGGCCGACATCGCCTGCGGCGCGGCGCTCGGTTATCTCGATCAGGTGCTGCCCAAGGTCGCCTGGCGTCCGGGCCACGCCAACCTCCGCCGCCATGCCGAAGCGCTGGCGGCGCGAGAGAGCTTCAAGTCGACGCTGCCGGCGCCGGCCTGAGGTCTCAAGCGTCCTCGAACGAGGCCGGCAACTGGCCGGATTTGAAGAAGACGGTCGGCATGTCGTCGTAGTCGCCAAGCTCGGCATCGCCCGAGGTCGAGAAGGCGACGACGCCGGCCTTGGTCGGGGCCAGCTTCTCGGCCATGCGCCGCGCCCGCTCGGCGGACGGGCAGGCCACCGCCGGCTCGGCCCTGAGGCCCTTGCCCTTGGCGACGAAGGCCTGGACCAGATAGATCGTTTCGCGTGCCATCGGCTTATCCCCTGATTTCAGCCGGCCAAGCAGGTCCGTTAAACAAGAAAGGCCGCCATCACTGGCGGCCTTTCCCGTTGTTCCCGTTGCGGGGCGATCAGTAGTCCATATCGCCCATGCCACCACCGCCACCGCCGCCCATGGCGGGGGCGTGGTCGGCTGCCGGCCGGTCGGCAACCATGGCTTCGGTGGTGATCAAGAGACCGGCGACCGAGGCCGCGTCCTGCAAGGCGATGCGCACGACCTTGGCCGGATCGACGATGCCGGCGGCGATCATGTTCACGTACTTGCCCGACTGGGCGTCGTAGCCGAAGCCGGCGTCCTTCGATTCCAGCACCTTGCCGACGACGATGGCGCCTTCGCCACCGGCATTGTCGACGATCTGGCGCAACGGCGCTTCGACGGCGCGCCGAACGATGGAGATGCCGGCCATGATGTCGGCATTATCGTCGCTCAGCTTCTTCAGCGCGCCCTTGGCCCGCAGCAGCGCCACGCCGCCGCCCGGAACGATGCCTTCCTCGACCGCCGCGCGGGTGGCGTTCAGCGCATCGTCGACCCGGTCCTTGCGTTCCTTGACCTCGACCTCGCTGCCGCCGCCGACGCGGATGACGGCGACGCCGCCCGACAGCTTGGCGGCCCGTTCCTGCAGCTTCTCCTTGTCGTAGTCCGAGGTCGTTTCCTCGATCTGCGCCTTGATCTGGTTGATGCGGCCTTCGATGCCGGCCTTCTTGCCTGCGCCGTGGACGATGGTGGTGTCTTCCTTGGTGATCGACACCTTCTTGGCCGTGCCCAGCATGTCGAGGGTGACATTCTCAAGCTTGATGCCCAAGTCTTCGCTGATGACGCTGCCGCCGGTCAGGATGGCGATGTCTTCCAGCATGGCCTTGCGCCGGTCGCCGAAGCCGGGTGCCTTCACCGCCGCGACCTTGAGGCCGCCGCGCAGCTTGTTGACGACCAGGGTGGCCAAAGCCTCGCCCTCGATATCTTCCGCCACGATCAACAGCGGCCGGGTGGATTTGGCCACGGCTTCGAGCACCGGCAGGATTTCCTGCAATCCCGACAGCTTCTTTTCGAGCAGCAGGATGTAGGGGTTTTCCAGCTCGCAGATCATCTTCTCGGCGTTGGTGATGAAATAGGGCGAATGGTAGCCCCGGTCGAACTGCATGCCTTCGACGACTTCCAGCTCGGATTCGAAGGACTTGGCTTCCTCGACGGTGATCACGCCGCGGTCGCCGACCTTCTTCATCGCCTTGGCGATCATGTCGCCGATGGCGGCTTCGCCGTTGGCGGCGACGGTCGCCACCTGGGCGATCTCCTCGGTCGATTGAACCTTCTTCGCCTGACGTGCGATGTCTTTAACGATGGCGGCCACCGCCATGTCGATGCCGCGCTTCAGGTCCATTGGGTTCATGCCGGCCGATACCAGCTTGTGGCCCTCGCGGACCAGGGCCTGGGCGAGCACGGTCGCCGTCGTCGTGCCGTCGCCGGCTTCGTCATTGGTGCGGCTGGCGACTTCCTTGACCATCTGCGCGCCCATGTTCTCGAACTTGTCGGAAAGCTCGATTTCGCGGGCGACGGTGACGCCGTCCTTGGTGATGCGCGGTGCGCCATAGGATTTGGCGATCACCACATTACGGCCCTTGGGGCCCAAGGTGACGCGTACGGCGTTGGCGAGCGTATCGACACCGCGCAGCATTCTTTCGCGCGCGTCGATGGAAAAGCGGATGTCTTTGGCGGCCATATGGGGTGGCTCCTAAAAAAAGAAAGAATGAAACGGATGGAAAAAGCGGGTGCTCAGGCGGCCTTGCGCTTGGCGGGCTTGGCGCTGGCGGCCTTGCCCTCGATAACGCCCATGATGTCGGTCTCGGTCATGATGATGAACTCTTCGCCATCGATCTTGACCTCGGTGCCCGACCATTTGCCGAACAGGATGGCATCGCCGGCCTGGACGTCGAGCGGGGTCAGCCGGCCGGTCTCATCGCGCTTGCCGGGGCCGACGGCGATGACTTCGCCTTCCTGCGGCTTTTCCTGGGCGGTGTCGGGAATGATGATCCCGCCCTTGGTCTTCTCTTCGCTTTTGACGCGACGGACCACGACGCGGTCGTGCAGCGGGCGGAATTTCATGGGATTTCCTTATGAAATGGCAGTGCCGCGGATGGCCTGGGCGGATTACCTAGACAATCCGTCACGCGATTGGCACTCGTCGGATGACAGTGCTAACAATGGGCCTGTCGCGCCTGACTTACAAGGCTTCGCGGCGAAGATTGTTGGAATCCCTGGCCCGCCGCCTGCGCCTACGCCATAAATTCCGGGAACGTAGCATTCCCGGGTCACCCCTGCCGACAACTGCCCTGCGCCGATGGGTGAATATATCCGGCATTAGGTAGCGTCGTGGGTAGGTGCACAGGGATGGCGCATCCGGTCAGCCGAACATGGAAGGGCTATTGGCAGTGCACGGTCGCCTAACTTCAGCCGTTATTACGATGCAACTTCATTAACCTAAATATGTGACAAAGAAGTACACAATAGCTGTTCACCCAGCTATCCTCCCATCTTGTCGACGGGGGCGTCTAGAAATGTCTAAGACAAACAAAGATTTAAAGGGTGTAATTCGAGAGGTTCTGGCGGACCACTTCGAAAATATCGTGATCGTTTCCGTCAAGGTCGAGCCTGACTTCGATGAAGATGGCGACCCCATCTTGCGGGTGGAAGTCGTGTTTGACGGGAAGGCAAGACGCTTGGACCCTGACAAGACATCCAGCGTGTTACGCCGTTTGCGCCCTCGTATAGCTGATTTTGGTGGAGCCTTTCCTGTCATCTCATATATAGCCAAATCAGAATTATCGAAGGCCAAAACTGCGCCCGCATGACCTCATCAGCACTGCCGTCACATTAACCAAATTGCGAAACGGCAAGCCAAAACAGTCTGACCTGCGTCGGGCCGTTTGAACTTGCCCGGGTATGACGTCTCTCTTGGCTGGTTGATTATGCGACGTTTCTTTTTTCCTCGCCAAGCCCCTTTCTTTTATTTGCGCGAGCCTTCTCGAAGTTCATGGGGCTGAGATAGCCCAGCGTCGAATGAAGGCGGCGATGAT
>CAMCUA010000155.1 GCA_945878455.1 Asaia bogorensis
TCGATGCCCTGCGGGTACAGGGCGACGTTGTCCGTCCAGTCCGACCAGAACCAATGCGGCAGCCCTTGGGGCGCGATGACGTGGTTCTGTTCGATGCCGGGTCCGCTCAGCACCAGATGCGGACCACCGTCGAGGGACGGGAGTTGCACGATTAGCGTTGCCGACCGGTCCGGATACAGAGCATCGCCGGGATAAAACGACTGCAGCCGCGGCATGTTCACTGCATCGCCGACGATGGCAAAGCGCGCCTGCTCCGGTTGATCCACCACTGCGCATCCGCAGTGAAAGCGCAAAAAGACTTCGCTGCCGACGTCACCGGCGGCGGCGTCCAGCCAGATGGGCGTGTCGAAGTCGAAAAGTGTCAGGGCGATGGCCGCTGTTGCCGAAGCCAGTGCCGGCGGGCATTCCGGGAGGCGGCCGATCGTTTCGACCCGGCCCGGCCGCGACAAGGCCGCCAGGATGCAGCGGAAGGCTTCCTGGCTGTCGATCACGGCATCACTGAAGCCCGGCGCGATAGGTATGCTTGCCGATACCTGGCTCATGGCGCCCTTTCTCCGTCTGTTGCATCCTCACCGCGGACCATGGTGAAGAAGTCGACGCGTGTGGCGCCCGCCTCGCGGGCCTTACGCTCCCGTGCGGCGCTCTGGGCACGCTCCAAAGGACCGATCACGTCGCGTTCAAGCGCCGCCTGTCGTTCGGGGTCTTGCAGGAGCGCATCGAACAGCGCGGCATATTCGGCATGGCGATGTTCCCGCCCATGAGCGTGGCACATGCCGATGATGCCACCATCGATCTCCAGAGCGCAGCGGACAATACTGATCTCGCCGAGATTGAACGGTTGGTCGGTGCCGCCGATGCGGCCACGGGCCATCACCATGCCGGTCTCCGGACGCCGCAGCCAGCGGTAGGCGGGCTTCTTCCCTACCTCTGCCCAGGCGGCCGCCAAATCATCCGTGGCGGCACGGGCGAGTATGCCCATCCAGCGACGCCGCGCCGCGGTGGCATCGCCCTTTACCGCGTCGCCGTTGCGGTTTTCCATTGACATGGATGACTTTCACAATTCATCTAGATATCAGTATGAATGGAATTCTAGGAAGCCGCTTGTGTCGCTTCCATCACGCCACGGTGAACTTTGTATGACGGCCGAAGGAGGAAGCGTGGCGATCAAGCGGGGCGAGGGGATATCTTTGTGGCGTCAGATTGCTGACGCCCTGCGCCGGGACATACAGGAAAGTGTCTTTCGCCCCGGCCAGCGCCTGCCGACGGAGGCCGAACTGTCGCTGCGCTTCGGCGTCAACCGGCATACCGTCCGTCAGGCCGTCGCCGCGCTCGCCGACAATGGATTGGTCAGCGTTGAGCAAGGCCGCGGCACCTTCGTGCCGGAACGGCTGTTCGACTATCCCGTCGGCAAACGTACGCGCTTCAGCGCCAACATTCGCAAGGCAGCCGGTTCGCCCCAACATGAGCTGCTCGATGTGGTGACGATCGCTGCCGGCCGGGAAGCCGCAACGGCTCTTGGCTTGCGCGCCGGAGAACCCGTCATCGTTGCCCATATTCTCGACAAGGTCAGCGGACGGCCCGTGAATTTCGGCCTGCATCACTTTTCGGCCCGGCGCTTCCCGACCATGGCTTCAATGTTTAGGGAAACCGCCTCGGTCACCGAGGCGCTACGCCGGCTGGGCGTCGGGGATTATACCCGCCAGGAGACGCGGATCACGGCACGCCCGGCAACGGCGCAAGAGGCCGCGCTGCTTCGGCTGCCAAGGGGCCGTTCCTTGCTGATCACCGAGGCGATCAACATCGATGCGAACGGGCGCCGGTTGGAATACGGCATCAGCCGGTTCGCTGCCGATCGCGTGCAACTGGTGTTCACGACCTGATTGCTGATTTGTACGAGAATTCACATCACTGTCACGCAGCCGGCATCTGACGGTTATCGACGGTTCGGATGATGAGGGGACACGCTCTCGTCGTTCCCCTTTATTCATTTATTCCGCCAGTGGGAGTCCGCCATGCACCGGATCAGATGTTTCATCGCCGCGCTCGGCATCGTTGCCTATACCTTGCTGACATTCACCCTGCTGCCGTCCACGGCAGACGCCCAGACTAAGGAAAAGGGTTGGGGTGCCCAACATGATAGAAGCGTACAGATCGGCCCGCGCCCAGGCTATCTGGTCGGCCGCATGGACGATGGCGCGCTGAAGACGAAACTGAAGCAATGCACCGCCGGGCCGTTTTCCGTCTCCGATTTTTCCATCGGCCACCGCGGCGCGCCCCTGCAATTCCCGGAGCACACCAAGGAGTCTTACGAGGCCGCCGCCCAGATGGGGGCAGGCGTCTTGGAGTGCGACGTCACGTTCACCAAAGATCGCCAGCTGGTCTGCCGTCATTCGCAGTGCGATCTGCATACGACGACGAACATTCTCGACAAGCCGGAACTGGCAGCGAAATGCACGCAGCCGTTCAGCCCCGCCGATCCGGCGACCAACAAGGCGGCCTCGGCAAAGTGCTGTACCAGCGACATCACGGTGAGCGAATACAAGTCGCTGTGCGGCAAGATGGATGCCAGCAATCCGAAAGCGACCACGGTTAAGGAATATCTGGGCGGCACGGCCAATTGGCGCACGGACCTTTATGCCAGCTGCGGCACGCTGCTGACGCATGCCGAAAGCATCAAACTGTTCACCGATCTCGGCACCAAATTCACGCCGGAACTCAAGGCACCCGAAGTGCCGATGCCCTTCCAGGGACAATACTCCCAGGAAAACTATGCTCAGCAGATGATCGACGAATACAAGGCGGCCGGCGTCACGCCGGACAAGGTGTTCGCCCAGTCGTTCAACCTCGACGACGTCCTCTACTGGATTGCCAAGGAACCGGCCTTCGGCCGGCAGGCCGTCGCCCTGGATGAAAAAGTCGACAAGCCGGGCGGCTATGATGCCCAGGTTGCGGCCCTACCAAGTCTCGCCGCCAAAGGCGTGAAGATCGTGGCGCCGCCGATGTGGGCCCTGCTCACCACCGACCAGAACATGCAGATCGTCCCTTCGACCTATGCCAAGGCCGCCAAGGCCAACGGTCTCGACATCATCACCTGGACGCTCGAACGTTCGGGCACGCTGAGCGACGGCGGCGGCTACTATTACCAATCGGTCAAGGACGCCATCGACCGTGACGGCGACATGATGACGACGCTCGATGTCCTCGCCAAGCAAGTGGGTATTCGCGGCATCTTCTCCGATTGGCCGGCGACCGTGACCTACTATGCCAACTGCATGGGACTTTGAACGAGCGTATGTCCATCATCACCTCGGTCGAGGAACTCGAGGCCCTTTATGGTCGTCCACAGGCACCTGCAACCGTCAAGGAAGTGGCGTCGATTACGCCGCACTACCGCGCCTACATCAACGCCTCGCCGTTTGCCGTGCTGGCGACATCCGGTCCCGAGGGATTGGATTGCTCGCCACGTGGCGACAGGAGGGGCTTCGTGCGGGTACATGACGGCAAGACGCTGATGCTGCCTGACCGCCGGGGCAACAACCGGATCGATTCCCTGCGCAACATCGTCCGTGATCCGCGCATCGCCCTGTTGTTCATGATTCCGGGCGCCGGAAACACCTTACGGGTTAATGGCCGCGCCCTGCTCAGTACCGAGGTCGACCTGTTGGCGTCTTTCGCTGTCGATGGCAAGGCGCCGCGCTCCATCGTCGTCATTGCGGTCGAGGCCGTCTATTTTCAGTGCGCCCGAGCCATCGTGCGTTCCGATCTGTGGAACCCCGGAAACCACCTCGATGCGAAGCATCTGCCCAGCGCCGGCGAGATTCTCGCCGCGCTCAGCGCTGATGCGGTTGGCGGCGCGGATTATGACAGGGCTTGGCCGGAGCGGGCCGCCCAAACCCTGTGGTGAGGCGCGCACCTCACCCATTTTGGAGATCGATGTGAAAATGCAAAGTGTCGACGACGTGATCCGCCTCTATGCCGATAAGGCGCAGTTCCCCTACGATCTGTCCGGGCTGAGCCAACTGGAACACGCCTTGCAGGCGGCTTATCTCGCACGGCGCACGGGCGAGCCCGATACCTTCATTCTCGCCTGCCTTCTGCACGACGTTGGACACTTGCTGCATCGGGAAGATGCCGGATTGGCGCAGCAGGGGCGCGACGACCACCACGAGGTTTCGGGTGCGCACATCCTGGCCAGGTTATTCGGAAACGATGTGGCGGTGCCGGTGCGCCTGCATGTGGCGGCGAAGCGCTATCTTTGCGCGTCTGAAGATGGCTATTTCGACAAGTTGTCTGAGGATTCGGTGCGCAGCCTGGCCTTGCAGGGCGGGCCGATGACCGATGAGGAATGCGCCATTTTCGTCAGCGACCCTTATTTCCAGCAGGCCATCGCACTGCGCCGCATCGACGAGGGGGCCAAGGAACCCGGGGCGCGGGTGCCGGATTTCGCGGCATACCTGTCGACGGTTCGGCGCCTGGCTCTACCAGTCGTTCTGACCGCGAAGGGCCGCTTGGAATCGGACGATCAGCCGATCCCCGGGGCGACACGGAACTGGTGATGTCCGCCCGACATGCGATCGGGTGCGCCTATCCGACGTGAGCGATCCGCTGTTTTGGAAAGCTGGGCGTTTCACCGTGGCGTCAGGTTGGCTGCCGCCAGTCCGAAGGGTCCACCTGTCAGGATGGCGGCGCGCTCTTGGGTTACGCATACATAGGTTCGATCTCGCGCCGCCTCGTTGGCCAGGAATGCCTGCATGCTGCAGCTCAGCGGCGAGGCGAAAGCTTGATTGGTTTCCATCGAAACCAGTCGGCCATCGTTCAGCGTGAACAGAACCATCAAGACATAGGGTAACGAGGTCATAGTGTTCCTCCTCCCGATTGCGGGGGCCAAGCCTCTGTATTGGCTGATGGGAACGGCATCTGGCGAATGCAGGGACGCGATCGGTCTGGCGAGATGGTGTGCCCGTACATGGAAATATCCTCCAACGACAGGACTCGCTAATATGCGCGCACGACGCTTAACGCAGGATAAAGCGCACTGTATGCGCCTTTCAACTTGAAAGTGGCACATAGTGCGCCTATTTTGAAATTGGTGGATGTGACGGGGAACACACCATGGCGAAAGCGCAGGCCCGTGGAAAAAAGCCCGGTGGCCGGAAGCCGCAAGCGGCGGAAGGCCCGGGTATGTCGCCTGCTGCCTTCAAGCGGTGGCGTAAGAGCTTGGGGTTATCGCAAAAGGCAGCTGCAACCGCGCTCGGCCTCAAGCGGCGTGCCGTCCAGTATTATGAGAAAGGCGAGCGCGACGGCGATCCTGTGGAAATTCCGAAAACCGTTCGCCTAGCTTGCTTTGCGCTGGCACAGGACTGCCAAGACTATGGCGGACCCGGCGACAAGCCGGTGTCGTATCGCCCCGCCGGAGAAGCAGGCGGCACCGATGCCCGATGAGGCTGCGAACCGGGAATGTGAGTTAAAGTTCAAGGCGCGCAGCAGCGACTTGAAAAAATTCAAGCAGATCGCGAGTGCCATCCCGGGAGATACAACTCCCTGGTCGCTGGCGGAACTATCCAGTCAATACTTCGACACCAAGGACGGACGCCTTGCCAAGCGTGGGGTATCCGTCAGGGTACGCCTGTCGAATGGGCAGTCAGCGCAGACCGTCAAGACGTCCGCAATCGGCCGGCACGGGCTGATGAACCGCAATGAGTGGGAACAGCCATTGGCTCAATCCGTGCCAGATATATCTGCTCTTCCCGCCGATGCACGGCGCGCCATTGGCATGGTCATCGATGGAGAGTTGGTTCCCGTCATCAAGGTGGATGTGACGCGGCAATCGATGACCATTCGTAGGGATACCATGCCAGGCCCCGCCTTGGTGGTTGACGTAGCCATCGACCAAGGAATCATCTCCGCCGGAGGCAAGACGGCGCCTGTCGTCGAGTGCGAACTAGAGCTGCTTCAGGGGGATCTTGCATCCTTCTTTCAACTGGCGTCGGAAATTCATGCGGCCTGCCCCTTGCGCCTGTCGAATATGGCGAAGTCCGAACGGGGCTTTCGACTGATCAATGGTGGGAATGCACAGGCGCACCGGGCTCCCAAGTTCGACCTCAAGCCAAGTCAGTGCATCCATCAGGCGCTGGCTAAAATCTTCTCAACCAGCATCGGCAATATTATCGACAATGAGGACGTCTGCCTCACCCACAAAGATCCGGAGGGCGTCCACCAAATGCGGGTTTCCATCCGACGGCTTCGTTCATCGATGAAGGTCTTTGGCCATTTGATCGAACCGTCGCGACGTTCCTGGATGGTAAAGGATTTGAAGTGGCTCCACAGTTGCCTCGGTCCACCGCGCGACTGGGATGTCTATGTCGAGGAAACGCTTGGTTCGATCGACGGCTCCGGGATCGACAAGGCCTCCATCGCCAAGCTGCGCCAAGGCGCGCAACGCGAGCGCCGTGCCGCGTATCGCCGGTTGCGCGGGGCCTTGCGCTCAGAACGCTACGCTCGTCTGATCTTTCGTCTGACCGCCTTTACCGCGCTTGAAGGATGGCAGACAAGGCCGCTCGACCCCGACCATCCATTGCTGCAGCCGCTCAAAAAAACCGCAACCAAAACTCTCCGTCGGCCCTACCGGAAACTTCTCAAGTCCGCCCATAACCTGGCAGAACAGGACATGGCAGCGCGTCATCAGGTCCGCATCCAGCTGAAGAGGCTTCGCTACGCGGTAGATTTTCTCGATGGCGCATATGCTGCCGATGAGGCGAAGACTTTTATCAGGATGCTGCGGCAACTCCAGGACGAGTTCGGGCATATCAACGATGTCGCCCAAGCCGTACGGCTGACGGACGAACTGACGCATTCGGAGGACAAAGCACGCGCGCAAGAGGCGGTGACATTCGCCGCTGGACAGGTGCGGGGATGGTATGCGCGGATACTTCAGGAATCCGATACACGATTGATCGCCAACTGGGATGCTTTCGCCGCCACCAGGCCGTTTTGGGAAATCAAAACACCGCCGTCGGGTTCACATTGGGGGGCTTATACCAAGCTGTGAAAAGAGGGACTCGTTAAGGGGTTGTTAGGGCTGTCATGATTCAACGTGGAAAACAGAGGACTTTTCCATGGCACGCGGCATTCCCTTTCGCAGCGATCACACGGCTGACGATCTTCGCGCCCTGGCCCGATCATCGGTCGATGCCAAGCAGGCACGCCGTCTTTTGGCGCTTTCCTTGATCCAAGATGGCGGGTCGCGTTCTGAGGCGGCACGGCATGGCGGGGTCGGCCTTCAGACGGTGCGAGACTGGGTCTTGCGCTTCAACGCCGAGGGTCCGAACGGATTGGTCGACGGCAAATCGCCGGGCACCCCGCCGAGACTGAACGCTGAGCGGAGAGCCGCCCTGATCCGTGTGGTCGAGGACGGACCGACGCCCTATCTCGATGGTGTGGTGCGTTGGCGCTTGAGCGATCTGGTGGCCTGGGTCCATGAGGAGTTTGCCATCTCCCTCGATGAAACGACGGTGGGCCGAACATTGCGCGCCATGGGGTATCGAAAGCTGACCGCCCGGCCGCGTCATCACGCGCAAGATCCCGAGGCTCAGGCGGCGTTCAAAAAAACTTCCCGGCCAGGTTGACGGAGATCGAGGGTGGGCTCCCCCCAGGCACGCCAATAGAGATTTGGTGGCAGGACGAGGCCCGGATCGGCCAAAAGAACGAGATCACCCGGCGCTGGAGAAACTGCCAGTCGCCGCAAGGCACTATGTCGCTGGGTCGAAACCAAACGATGGAGGAGCAGACCTCGGCGCCCGCCCGCCCCCACCTGAATTAGAGCCTCATCGATGTTCGGTTTAAGCCAAATCCTGTCCCCGCAACCAAATTAAACCCGCTACCTCAATAGGTTAGCGGGTTTTTTATTACCCGGGTTTAGCCCGAAAATAACCTATACCCTCCTATACCCTAAAATAGGCGTCCAGGCAGAGCCTCGGCACGCTCCTTAGGCGGCGTTACCGGCTCTGTTCGGTATGGGTTTTGGTAGCCCTGGAGGGGCGTAGTAACGACTTACCACCACAAGCCCCACCGCGCTCGACAGGTCACCGCTTAAAGCAGCCCTGGAGCCGCTCTGTAGCCGCCATAGCCGCTTTGAGCCGCCATAGCCGCTCTGAGCCGCCCTCAGCCCGCCCTTAGCCTAAAGCCGCCCTTGAGCATCGCCAGTTAGCCGCCCGGCTAACTGGCTCTCCAAGCCACTGATAATGCACAATAAATGGCAAACGGTGACTGTTTCAGCACCCGATAAGACCGGCTCAAATATAATTGCC
>CAMCUA010000156.1 GCA_945878455.1 Asaia bogorensis
CCGAACGCGCCCGTACAAATCCACACCGAACATCCCCCGCCTCCGGCAAATCAAACCGCCAGAGACTTAGACGTGGCCGGCTTTTAAACCGACACGGCAGGACAAGCCCCACCGTTAGTGTGGCCGAGTTTTGCACCGTGAATTACACCAGTAAACCATTTCGCAATGAGCCCGCCCTTGGCTTTCGGAAAAGCTAACTGCAAAGTGGCATCTACCACATCATCTCCTTGTCTGAGGTTTCCTTCGAGAGCGATCAGAGTCAGCATGCCATCTCGGATTTCCCACGTTCCTGTGCAGCCGCGCCATCGAGCAGTCGAGTCAGCCGCAAAAGTCGGACGGCGAGCCTTCGGAATTCGTTTCAAATGCGGGTATAAGGGCTGATCGAAAAGAGCTAGTTTTTGTTTTCGATGGATAAAAACTTCAGGCACCTGAGCAGTCATATGACACCCCATTTAGCTGAATATTGACACCCCATTTAAGTCGAATATTTTAGCATGGAACGGCGTATTCACCTAGCCGCGTCAATTGAAATTTCCCTGATTATACTGATGAAAATCAAATATTTACGGACACTGCCTCCGTTCTTGATGTTGTCAGAAGCCAACACGGAAAACCCCGCCAAGAATGGTGCTTGGCAGGGTCGGTTTTCTCTATGGAGTAAGCCGCACGCCGCGTCGGGGCGCGGTGGGCGGCCTGACCGTAGTCGGCATGCTGGAAAGCCTGAAGCCGAATTATGCCTTCGCCCAGCAGGTAGCCAAGGACGACGCTCGCATCCAGACTGAATACGCGACTTTGCGCCTGGCGGTAGGATTGTCCGTTCACTTCCAGGATGTGGACGTGGTGGGTCAGGCGGTCGAGGAGCGCGCCGGTTAGACGTTCCTCGCCAAACGTGGCAGTCCACTCGTCGAACGTACCTTACTCTTGGATCAGCCAATGCCTTCGCCTCGGGAAAGATTTCGAGCGTCACGCCCGAAAATCCATCACGTTCACCCGCCTCGCCATGATCCGCATCATGCTCAAGAGGATTGCCGCAAACCGCCCAGCTTGAATCCGATCTTTCCGGAACGACTCTCAAGTAATCAGGTTCCAGAATGAACTCTTGCGCCCATGCGCTTTGCGCAGCCGGGCTTCATAAGCATCGTGCGATTCGAACGCCCCAAAGTCCTCGATCGCCGACGATAGGCTTAAGCACTCCAGCAGATGACGGGCAGCGTACTTATAGCGGCTTGACCGGTTGCGGGTCAGGGAGAAGTCGATCATCGCCCGCAGCACCAGTGTGGCGGCGAGCGGGTGCTTTGCGGCAAGGGCTTCCGCCGCCGGGGTCAGTATATCGTAATGATCGCCATTCAGTTCCGCCGCGCGCTGGATCACAAGGTTGGCAGCCCGATCCAAGGCCGGCCAGGAGACGAGGAAGGAGAACGCCTGAAGTAGGTTCCTTGACCCCTGGGCATAGATGAGCGCCCTTTCCTCTGCCTCAAGGTCGTCAAAATCCGGGAGCCGCTTCAGGTGCGCCCTCAGATGAGTGGCTGACAGCGATCGCTCGAAACATCCCCACCTCGCCGTCTGGGCATCATCGGAGCGTCCAAGGGCTTCAAGGACATCGATCCTGGCATCCTCCCACTCGAAGTCCGGCCAGTCCCAACTGCCTGCTTTCCGATGGACGGTCGCTTCGATAGTCTTCCAAGCGTCCTCCGCTCGATCGGCCGCCAGGAGGCGCTGAGCAATCTCGGCGGCAATCATCGGCACCTTCCGGGTTTCTTGATCGTACTGGTCAATGAATGCATCGACATCGCCCTGGGCATCGGCAATTTCCATGAGGGCCTGACGGACGGTGCTGACCCTCGAACGCTCCGCCATCTCGTCTTCGAATATCGGACCAGAGGACGACCAGCCGACTTTCACACGATCCTTACCGGCTGATTTCTTCACCGGATGGTTGGACAGATCAATCATGCGCTGTTTCAGGTGTTCCAAGCCCCCCTGCCCCAACGCCGGCGCCAACACCAAAATCAAGTGGTCAAACTGACCGTAGTCGTTCGCGACTAGAGCATCGAAAGCGAGATCAGCGAGCACCGTAGGGGTGACCTTGGCCTTCAAAGCAATATCACCGATGTTGCTGCAGGCCTCGTGAAAGATGCCAATCACGGTTCCACTGCCGTCGTCGCAACGCTCGAAGATCGATTTGGCTAGAGCCGTGAAGCGCCAAAGCAGGTCGAGGGCTTCCTTCATGTCAGCTTTCGCCACCGTCTCGACGATGGCGCGGCGCTGTGTTTCAAGGTCATCAGCCAGGGCTCTGACGGTCTGCCAGTCCACGAACGACCGCGACCGGGCAATGGTCGTCAATCGCTTGCGCACTTCCTTCGCCAGATCACCCGGGCTCTGTGCGCCAGCCAGTTCCATCCGAAGGCGGCGCTTCGCCGCAGCGTTCCCGGTGCTGATCTCGATCAGCAACTCGGCCAGGCGCTCTGCTCCGAGGGCTTCCAGGTTCTTCGCAGTAAGGGTCGTTTTTGAGGCCACGTATTTCTCGCGGACAACCATGATGACTGTCCAAAATACTGGGGTACCTGCAGGGTAACAACCTGAAGGTCAGCGGCGAATATCCCAGCTCTCGCACGCTTTCCCTGAGCTACCCGAACCCGTGGAAGCAAGTTGGTTCAAAATTGTGCGAAAAACGGCGCAACACCTAAGGCTTGTCCGGTATACGCCCGCCCGAAAATCCCTGATCAGATTTTCGCTCTGACCGCCCAGAAACCCGCAAATCTTCGGCCTGCTGCGTTCAGTCTATGAGCCGTGACGAACAGGTCTTGCACCATCCCGTGGAGTAACTACGGCATTGTGAGCACCGCGATCTCGGGTATGAGCCAGATTGGTCAGGCGGCCATGATGGGCAGGTTGAGGAGACGGGATCATCGCTCAGAGGCACGATTGGTCCTCCCCCATTTAACTGATCCAGGCCAATGATTAGGAAGCAGAGGATCATCCATCGTTTACGATCGAGGCGTCGCTGGCCGGAGCCATTCTCGCAATTTTGACCATCGCCGCCGGCCGGACACGTTTTTCACGGCGATGGCGACGGCTTTTTTCTGCCCGACCAGCACGACCAGACGCTTGCCTCGGGTGACGCCGGTATACAGAAGATTACGCTGCAGCATGGTGTAATGCTGCGTCATAACGGGGATGACGACGGCGGGATATTCCGAGCCCTGGGATTTGTGAATCGTGGCGGCATAGGCGGGAACGAGGGTGTCGAGCTCGCCGAAGCCATAGGTGACCGAACGACCGTCGAAACTAGCGATCAGCTCACCTTCATCGGGATCGACATCGTCGATGTAGCCGACGTCGCCGTTATAGACTTCCTTGTCGTAGTCGTTCTCAATCTGCATGACCTTGTCGCCAGGGGCAAAGGTCCAGCCGAAGCGTTCGACCTTGCGTTCGCCGGCGGGATTGAAGGCTGCTTGCAGCTCGATATTGAGCGATCGTGCGCCGACGCCGCCGCGGTTCATCGGGCACAACACCTGAATATCGTGGATCGGGTCGAGACCGAATCGCTGTGGAATTCTGGTCTTCACGAGTTCGATAATCAGGGGGACGGCGGTTTCGGGGTCGTCGGCTTGCACAAAATAAAAGTCACTGTCGCCCTCGGGCTTGGAAAGGTCGGGGATCAAGCCCTGGTTGATCTTGTGCGCACCGGTGATAATGCGGCTCTGCGCCGCCTGCCGGAATATCTCGGTCAGGCGCACGACGGGGATGGACCCGGAAGCGATGATGTCGGCCAGGACCTGACCAGGGCCGACGGACGCAAGCTGATCGATATCGCCGACGATCAGTAGAGCCGAGTTGTCTGGAACCGCCTTGAGCAGTGCCTGCATCAACATGACGTCGACCATCGAGGTTTCGTCCACGACGAGCAGATCGCACTCAAGTGGGTTGTCTGTGCCGCGCTTGAAGCCGCCACCCTTAGGGTCCACCTCGAGCAGCCGGTGGATGGTCTTGGCCTCGAAGCCCGTCGCCTCGGTCATCCGTTTGGCGGCACGGCCCGTGGGCGCGCACAACAATATGTCCACGCCCTTGGCGGACAAGATGCGCAGGATCGAATTGACGATCGTTGTCTTGCCTACGCCCGGTCCGCCGGTGATGACCACTGTCTTCGACAAGAGAGCCAGACGGATCGCCTCGACCTGGGTCTCTGCGAGCTTCAGGCCGGTCTTCTGCTCGATCCAGGGCAGCGCCTTCTCCGGATCGATGTAAGGCCACGGCAGCGTTCCATTGGCTAGGCGTAGGAGCCGCTCGGCGATGACTTTCTCGGCCCGATAAAGACCGCCGAGAAAGATGCAGGATGTCGCGCCCACGGTATCGGCGACGACCGTGCCATCTGCGAGTTCAAGATCCATCGCGGTCTGAACCAAACCCTTGTCAACCTCGAGCAGTTCGACGGCGAGCGGCACCAATTCCTCTGCGGGAAGGCCACAATGGCCCTCGTCCATTGCCTCGGTGAGGGCATAGGAGATCCCAGCGCGCACTCGAATCATGGCCGTCTTTTCGATGCCGAGCTTCATGGCGATTGTGTCGGCGGTCTTGAAGCCAATGCCACGGATATCGCGGGCAAGCCGGTAGGGGTTCTCGGTCATGACCTGGATGGCGTCTGCGCCGTAGGTCTTGTAGATCCTGACGGCGCGGGCGGTGCCGACCGTATGGCTGTGCAGGAATACCATGATCTCGCGGACGATCTTCTGCTCGGCCCATGCATCGGTGATGCGTTTGGCGCGCACCTGACCGATCCCCGTCACCTCGCGCAACCGATCGGGCTCGGCCTCGATGATGTCGAACACCTTCTCGCCGAACGCCTTGACCATCTTCTTGGCGTAGACCGGACCGATGCCGCGGATCATGCCGGAGCCGAGATATTTCTCGATCCCGTCGATCGAGGTCGGCGCCGACGTGCGCATGAAGCGCGTCTTGAACTGCTGGCCGTGGGTCCGGTCGTTGATCCATTCGCCGGACGCGGTGACCCACTCGCCGGCGGCGATTGTCGCGGCGTGCCCAACGACAGTCACCAGATCGCGATGCCCGCGCGCCTTGATCCGGAGAACGCAGAAGCCGTTATCGCCATTGTGGTAGGTGACGCGCTCGACGAGACCGGCCAGAACTTCCTGGGTCGATGGTTCCGTCTGTGGCTTCGCCGGACTATTCACGAGGTCCCGAGCGCCGGTTCCATCAACGGTTCCTTGATGATGGCGAACTAGCGCGCTCGCGCGGCCACTGTCGCCGGACTTTCCCGGAATGTGTCTTCTTCATCGTCTTTCAAGGCATCTGTGGCTTTCGCCTGCTGCTCACGCTCAATCCGAGCTATGTGGGTACGAATCTCGGCTGGTGTGAACATTCGTCGTACCTCGGAAACGAAGCGAGGCAGTTCTCTCGCGAATTCGGGATGGTCCGCGGCGGCGCTAATGAAATTCAATAATTTCTCGGCGACGACATAATCAAACGCCGCCTGAAGGCCATAGCTGAGTTTGATGTCTTGAGCCACGTCGCATTGCTCTTTCCAAATCTCGTGCATTTTACGAACACTCATGGATTGGCCCTCGCTTCGAGCATGTTGCCTCACCGAGCCAGCTGTTTGGGCTCGTCGCGTTCTTCCGCATCTGTTGTCTCGCCGTGTACTTCTTCACGGATCAGCTTCGCCGTGATCTCGGAGAGATAGGCGGAAAGAGCAGCGCTCAGGTCCTGAAACTCCGGCCATAAGACCTGGTCGATGAAGCTCCGCGGGGCTTTGACGATGACAGTTTGTCGGTGCATCCGCCGATATCGAAACGGGCGGATCCCATAACGACGACAGAGCGCAATGAAGAGTTGCCGGGACCAAACGTCAGGGACCGAGACTTTTATCTCCACGGCCGCTTCGCTGCCAGCAGCCTTACCAAGACGCGCTCGGATTCGGTCTGCAGCAGCGCCCGCAGCGGTTTTCTCTCCGGCGGTAGCGGCGCCAGCAAAAAGGGCTTCGATCTTGCGTAGCTTCTCGCGAAGATCCTGCTCAACTGTCATGCGCCAAGGTCCCTACGCGATCGCAGCACTTCCGGACTCGGCGCTTGCGACAACTGTGAAATCGCGTCCAACCGTTACATTCCCCATGTTACTAATAAAGCTCTGATATCGCCAAAAATTGCGCACTTTCGGGATCACGGTTGGACCCGATTTCAAACAAATCTCCTGCGGCCCCCACCAGCCAGCATGACAGGCAGGGGCCGCCCCGACCTTACGGTCGGTACTTAGCCCTGAGTTGGGTTACCCAGTTGGTTTTGACGGCCTGCACGCAAGCCGCCCGGGTGACACCCCTGGAACGCAGTTCCAGGTACAAGGCCTCTGCGGCCTCGCGGACCTGCCGCTTCTGCGGCGTCTGGACAGACCGCAGAGTAGACATTACCCGGTACACCGGGTCCGCATTGCGGGCCCGACGCAGCATATTTTGAATTTTACGGGAAACGCGCATCTTCACCTCACGAGCAACCGAGGAAACACATCGCCCGTTGGGCGTGTTGTGTGCACCGCCCCTGTTGGGCGGTTATGGTTGCCATCTAGAGATGAGAAGGTCGCTAATGCATGGGCGAGCATTTAGGCGGGCGACGATGGTCTGTCAAGGTCCCACCCCCGGCCACAATCCAGCCGGTCATGGTATCCGGCATGAAGTGCGTTGCAAGAACAGGGGGCATGAGAACTTTCACCCAGCCGGGAGAGGAAGTCATTGGCCCGGGCCGTGAGTTCTCGAACATCGGGAATAAGCCGTTCCGGCTCTTCACCTGGAGGAACATGCCAAAGACAACGCCCGTACGACCATGGCAACCAACTATTTTGCGCACTTTGGGGGCCTGCTTCGCGGTATCCCGTTCAATGCGGTCAAGCACACGACTTCCGACAGGGGCGGACGCTCAAGCATCTCCGTCAATACATAGGGGCTTGAATTCGACGAATGGAAGTAAGATATTGTGAGAAGCATCACGAGAAGGGCTGACGCCCTCGCCAACCTGCCCAACCCGGCAAGGTGGCATCCCGCAGGGGAGATGTGGCCAGGGACGGCAACAAAGGGGTCCTAGAGCCATTAAATCGCGTCAGCCCCCAGTTTCTGGAGGGTATTTTGTTGGCTGATCGCCCCATCGCACCGGAGACCATCGCGGCCTATCGCGCCACCGGCTATCGCGTGCTGGGCGGGAGGCCCTTTGTCTTCAAAATCGGGCGGCCCAGCAGGCCGCTGCGACGCTTGCACGGCAGGTGCGGATGCTGGACTTCCGCCTTCATCACCGCCTGGAACCCTCTCGGCACGAGGACGCCCGACGCCCGACGCCGTCAACGAGGCGGCGCAGCGACGGCTCGAGCGCAAACTGAAGGCAAGGCGGGTTCACTTCATCCCTGGCTTCGGCGAGGACCCATCCGGGCGCTGGCCTGGCGAGCCGAGCGTCCTCGCGATCGGTCTTTCCCTAATCACAGCAAGGTCCCTGGGCGCCCGGTTCAAGCAGAATGCCATCGTATGGATCAGCGGCGATGCCATCCCTCGCCTCATCATGCTGCGCCACTGACCGACAGACCTGAATCAGATTTTACGATGGGCTGACCCACCTCACGGGTCGGGGAGATTTGATCCAGCTTGTGCCCCCGGCATCACGCCAAAGCCACTAAAGCGGAGAACTGAAATGACCGTACAGAACGCCACCCTGCCGGCGGCAGGGACCATCTCCAGGGCTCCGGGCGTGGCTCCCTCCTTGCTGGCTGACAGCCAGGTGATGACCGCTTTCCTCCCTGGGAGGTCGTGACCATGCCACGCAACTCCAGGCCATCTCCCGAGCCCGGCCAAGCCATCGACAGCCGTCGCGGCGGTTCTCTGCTGCGCGGGATCGGCGTGGTCGGCCTGCGCAACCTCGAGCCAGTGATCCTCGCGGCTCTGGTGACCGAGGAGCCACTGCTGCTCATCGGTGCGCACGGGACGGGCAAGAGCTTGCTTCTGACCCGCATCTCCGAAGCGCTCGGCCTCGAATTTCGCCATTACAACGCCAGCCTGCTGAACTTCGACGATCTCGTCGGCTTTCCGCTGCCGACCCCGGGCGGTTCGCTCGAATACATCAGGACACCGGCCGCCATCTGGGGAGCCGAGGCGGTCATCTTCGATGAGATCAGCCGTTGCCGACCCGACATGCAGAACAAACTATTCCCGGTCGTGCACGAGCGGCGGGTCCAGGGAATTCGCCTCGAGGCGCTGCGCTATCGCTGGGCGGC
>CAMCUA010000157.1 GCA_945878455.1 Asaia bogorensis
GCCGGCTTACGCCGGCTCCTCAGGGTGAGGAATGGGTAGTCTCACGCCTCGCGGTTGGCCTCGATCCAGACGGCAAAAGCCTTCAGGAACTTGTCCAGGAAAGCCTTCGTCTCGTCCTTGGCCAGATTGCCCGACGCATCGAGCAGGTCCGCAACGCCGCCGATATAGGCTTCCGGCTGCTGCAGCACCGGCACGTCGAGGAACACCAGGGACTGGCGCAGATGATGGTTGGCGCCGAAGCCGCCGATGCCACCGGGGGAAACGCTGACCACCGCGCCGGGCTTGCCGCTCCACGTGCTCTGCCCGTAAGGGCGCGAGCCGACATCGATGGCATTCTTCAGCACACCTGGCACCGAACGATTGTATTCTGGCGTGAGAAACAGCACCGCGTCGGCCGCCTTGATGTTCTGGCGGAAGGCCACCCAGGCTCCCGGCGGCTGGTTGCCACCTTCCTCGCTGTCCTGGTTATAGAACGGCAATTGGCCAATCTCGACGATTTCCAGCTTGAGGGAGGCCGGGGCAAGCTTCGCCATGGCGTGGGCGATCTTGCGGTTGAACGATTCCTTGCGAAGACTGCCGACCAGAACCGCGACCTTGCGGACTTCACTCATCGTATCGACCTCGCGATGTAGCAGATTCAAAAGGACAGGGGCGCCTGACACAACGTGCCAGACGCCCCCCAGTTGCATCTGCCAAACCGTGCGGCTTATTTTTTATTCTTGCGATGGTTATAGGCGTCGGGATTGATGATTTCGGTCGGCTTGCGGCCTTCCAGTTCGTCGATCACCCGCTGGGCGCCCGAGATCGAGGAGCGCACCGCGACCTCGGCCCCCAATGCCGCCATGTGCGGCGTCAGGATCAGGTTGGCGATGCCGCGCACGTCGTTTTCCGACGGCAGCGGCTCCTGCTCGGTCACGTCCATTGCCGCGCAGCGCACCTTGCCGCTCTTCAAGGCGTCGAGCAGCGCCGTCTGCTTCACCGTCGGGCCGCGCGAGCAGTTGACGATGACGACGCCGTCCTTCATGCGGGAAAAGGCCTTCTCGTCGATCACATACTTGGTCTCAGGCGTCAGATTGCAGTGCAGGGTCAACACGTCGCATTCGGCGATCAGGTCGTCCAACGCCACCCGCTTGATGCCCAATTCCTTGAAACGGTTGTCCTGGACATAGGGATCGTAGGCGATGACGGTCATATTGAACGCCTTGGCCATCTTGGCGACCCGCGAACCGATGCGCCCCACGCCGATGATGCCCAGCGTCTTGCCCATCAGTTCGGAAGCGTTGGCCAGCGGCTTCTGGTCCCAGACGCCTTTTTGCAGGGCTTCGTTGGCCGGTACGATATTGCGCACGCTGGCCATCATCAGCGCCATGGTGTGTTCGGCGACCGTGTTGGAGTTTTCCGGATTGGCGCAGACGATGACGCCGTTTTCCGTCGCCGCCTTGATGTCGACGGCATCGTAGCCGACGCCGTGGCGGGCGACGATTTTCAGCTTCGGCATATTGTCGAAGAACTTCTTCGATTGGCTGGAGCGCCGCGCGAACATGCCGACGCATTCCTTGCCCTCGGCGATCAGCACGTCCTCATGGACGTCGAAAGGGAAGTGCTTGATCTCGAATTTCTTCTTGAGGTTCTCGATCCCGGCCGGATGGATCTGGAGATCGATGACGAAGACGAGAGGACGGTCGGACATGGCGTTTCCCTATCGCAGGCTGTTTGGTTGCTGACGCATCGGCGGTGCGCCGCCGGTTCCGGCGGCAAGCGCCGCATACAATAGCGTCGGCGCGGCCACGGGCAAGTGCCCCGTGGGCCCCCAGCCCGCCAACCGGTGGACGGCGGGGGGTCAAGCCGCCATGATGCCCCCGAACCATGGCAAAACAGCCACGGCGGGCGCACCGCCGAGCCACCGGGAGGACTGCCGATGCCCCGCTTTCCGATCGTCAAGCGGATCGAACTGACCGCTTTCACCTTCACCGTCGATAATCTGGTGGCCGATGCCCGCGGCGCCTCGGTCGCCTACCGGCCAGGCAAGGGCACGCCGCAGAAGCGACTCGCGGTGCGCATCATCGCCGACACCGGGGTGGTCGGCGAATACGTGCCGACCCGCGGCGCCACCGGCGTGCTGATGGCCCATGTGGAATTCCTGGCCCACGGCCTGATCGGCAAGCCGGCGCTGGAACGGGACCACAACTACGTCCACCTGCGCCGCGCCACCAAGCACATGGGCGAGTTCGGCATCGGCGCCCTCGACATCGCCCTTTGGGACCTGGCCGGCAAGCACCACGACGCCTCGGTCTGCCAACTGCTCGGCGGCCACCGCAAGAAGCTCAAGTCCTATGCCAGCACATTGCGCGGCGACGCGCACCCGGACGGGCTGTCCTCGCCGGAAGCCTATGCCGACTTCGCCGAGCAATGTCTGGCGATGGGCTATCGTGGCTACAAGATGCACGGCTGGAGCAATGGCGATGTCGAGCGCGAGATCGCCATGCTGCGCGCCGTCGGCGAGCGGGTCGGCGGCAAGATGGACCTGATGTACGACGCCGCCTGCCACCTGCCGACCCTGATGGACGCGGTGAAAGTCGGCCGAGTCTGCGACGAATACGGCTACTACTGGCTGGAAGATCCCTATGCCGACGGCGGCATCTCCATCGCCGGCCACCAGGCCCTGAAACGGCTGATCAGGACGCCGATCATGATCGGCGAGCACCTCCGCAATCCGGAAACCAACACCGACGTCCTGGTCGCCGGCGCCAGCGACTTCGCCCGCGCCGATCCGGACCTCGATGGCGGCATCACCGGCTGCTACAAGATCGCCATCGCCGCCGAGGGCCTGGGCATCGATACCGAGGTCCACGCCTGCGGGCCGGCGAACCGCCAGTTGATGGCGGCGCTGAAGCTGTCCAACTATTACGAGATCAACCTGCTGCACCCGCGCTGCACCAACCCCTGGAGCGGCCCTTTCTACGCCGACGGCTACAGCGACCGTCTCGACGCCATCGACAAGGACGGCAACGTCCCAGTACCGCAAGGCGCCGGCCTCGGCGTCGCCTACGACTGGAAGCTGATCGAGCGCAACAAGGTGGAGGCGCGGGTCATCGAATAGGTGCCAATAGGCGGAGCCTTCCCCTACTCCCGATACGGCCGCCCCTGGCGATACAGTTCCAGCCGCGCCTGGGCATCGGCCAGGATCTTGGCTTCGCCGCCGTCTCGCAGCATGCGCACGGCGCGTTCCTGTTCGCGCACGGCATCGATGAAGTGGCCAGCTTCGGCGTGGGCGGCGGCCAGGGTGTCGCGATAGAAGGCATTGGCTTCGTCGAGGCGAACGGCGCGTTCGGCCAGCGTCACCGCCTTGGCGCCGTCGCGCAGCCGGCTTTCGCGCGCTGTCGCCTGCAGCCAGGCCAAGGCGTTGAGCCAATGCGCGTTGTCGCGCTCCAAGCTCAAGGCTTCGTCGTAGTCCTGCAGGGCGCGACCGAAATCGCCCTTCTTGAGATAGGCAGTACCGCGCGCCTGCCACAAGCCAGCGCGGCGGCGGTCCAGGCGGATGGCTCCGTCGTAATCGGCAATGGCCCGCTCGATGTCGCCGCGTTCGAGATGGACATCGCCGCGTCCGATCCAGGCATCGGCATTGTCAGGCGCCAAGGCGAGGATGTGGTCGAACTCTGTCACCGCCTGTTGCAACTCGCCGTTCAGGCGAATGGCCGTGGCACGGCTGATTCGGGCCGGGATGAACTTGGGATCGATGCGGATGGCTTCGTCCAGGTCGGCCACGGCCCGGTCGTATTTGCCTGCCGCCATTTGGGCCATGCCCCGCCCGCTCCACGCCGAGGCCAAGCGCGGATTGAAAAAGATGGCCTGGTCGAAATCAGCGACCGCCTGGCCGGCCGCGCCAATGCGCAAATGGGCATAGCCGCGGCTGTACCAGGCGCGCCCGGAATCGGGATTGATCTCGATCACCTCGGTAAAGTCGCGGATCGCGTCCCTGTGCCGTCCGGCGCCATAATAGGCACTGCCCCGGTTGAACCAATTAGCCGGCTTGTCGGGATCGCGTGCGATGGCTTGGCCATAGTCGGCGACGGCCGCGGCAAAATCGCCCAAGCGAAAGTGGGCATTGCCCCGTGCCGCATAGGCGCGTGCCCGTTCGTCGTCGCTGGCCGACGGCTGTTCCAACAATGCCGTGCAGACTTCCAAGCGGCGCAGCGGATCGACGGCATCATTCTCGCAGTCGTGCTGCGGCGAATCGATGCTGTTGCCGATCAACAGGAGCACCAGACCGATGATCAGGATCAGACCGATGGACATTCCGATGTTCAGGCGCGACGACATCCCCTGCCCCGTCGGCGGGGTATAATGACGCAGGGGCAAGCCCGACAAATAGCGTTCGCCCAGGGCGTCCTTCTTATCGTTGGGCGGTCGCTTGGCCATCGTTCCCGATCAGTTTGCCGCCGACCACGCGGGCGACGGCGGCGAATTGCCGCTCGCCCGTCACCGTTTCGCCGATGGCATCCGTAAAAGTGAACCGTCCCGCCTCGATATCGAGCACGCTGGCATCGCCGACGGCGCCGATGCCCAGATGACCCAGCTCCCGGTGCCCGACAGCGGCGGCCGGCACGGTGGTAGTCATGCGCACGATATCGACCACATCGACACCCAGGTTAAGGAACTTGGACATGGTAACCAACAGATTGTAGGCCGGCCCGCGGATGCTCGATTGATGCACGTCGCTGCTGATGGTGTCGGGCAGAAAGCCGGCGGCCAGCATGGCCCGCGCCGTCCTGAAGCCGAATGAGCCGGCGCCGTGGCCGACGTCGAAGATCACACCGCGTTGGCGCGCCGCCCGGTATTCCTCGCACACCGCTCCGTCCGTCAGCATCGGCGCATTCGGCGCCGGGCGGCAGCAATGGGTCAGGATGTCGCCCTTCTGCAGCAGCGCGACCACGGCGCCGATGGAGGGCGGCGGTTTGCCGATGTGAGTCATCAGCGGCAGCTTCAATTCGCGTGCCGCCTCAATGGCCACTTCCAACGGCCGGATGCCGTCCGACGTATTGTCGCCAATGCGCACCTTGACCCCGACGATCAGGTCGGCGTGCTCGCGGGCAACGCGCACGCATTCCCCGGCATGGACCAATCGCATGTCCTGGCATTCGCCGACATTGATCGGTGCGCCGAAACCGAAAATGCCGGGATGCGAGATGTTGAGGAACGCCAGAATGCGCGTTCGGCCGCGTTCGATGACGTGGCGGCGGAATCCGGCGAAAATGCCAGCCCCGGCACTACCCGCGTCGACCAGGGTCGTGGCACCGCTGATGTCGGCGACATGTTCCGGATCGACGCCCAGCGATGTGCCTAGGTTGTAGACATGCGCATGCAGATCGATCAGGCCCGGCGCCACGATGCGCCCGGAAACGTCCCGCGCTTCCCGGCTGGCGCCCTCGATATGCCCACCCACGGCGGCAACCCTGCCGTCGCGGAACGCGACGTCGCCCGTACTGTCGCTTCCGTTAGCAGGATCGACGATGCGTCCGTTGCGTAGGATCAGATCGTACATGAAGTTTCCTTATCCGCGCCGGCGCACCGGACCCTTCCTCCTGCACAATAGCCTGTATAGCGCCAAAGGGCGGGGCAATTTTTCGCTCCCACCAATCGAATTGCACAAATTTTAATCTACAATGAAAGAATGATGAAAAAAAAAGCATTTTAGATGCCAGAAAGTCAGGCATTCGACAGGAAAATAATCCTTTCCTGCCCCCCAGGTTCATGATTCGCAAGCGCAACAGAACCGCCCGGCGACGCCGCTCCGGCTTGGCACGCTTCTTGCCTATATCTGCTGCGGTGCAACAACTTCCCGAGTGGAGACGAATTCATGAAAAATACCTTTCGCGCTTTGACCGGAGCCGCAGTGATCGCCGCAGCGACGCTGTGGGGTGCCGGCGCGCATGCCCAGGAAACCATCAAGGTAGGGATACTGCATTCCCTGTCGGGAACCATGGCGATCAGCGAGACCACCCTCAAGGACGTCATGTTGATGTTGATTGCCGATCAGAATGCCAAGGGTGGCCTGCTTGGCAAGAAGCTGGAGCCGGTGGTCGTCGATCCGGCCTCCAACTGGCCCTTGTTCGCCGAAAAGGCCCGCGATCTGATTTCGAAGGAAAAAGTGTCCGTGGTGTTCGGCTGCTGGACGTCGGTGTCGCGCAAGTCCGTGCTGCCGGTGTTCGAAGAGCTGAACAGCATGCTGTTCTACCCCGTGCAGTACGAAGGCGAGGAATCCTCGCGCAACGTCTTCTATACCGGCGCCGCGCCGAACCAGCAGGCGATCCCGGCCGTCGAATATCTGATGAGCAAGGACGGCGGCGAAGCTAAGCGTTGGGTGCTGCTCGGCACCGACTACGTCTATCCGCGCACCACCAACAAGATCCTGCGCGCCTTCCTCAACGCCAAGGGCGTTACCGACGCCGACATCATGGAGGAATACACGCCCTTCGGTCATTCCGATTGGCAAACCATCGTCGCCAACGTCAAGAAGTTCTCCGGCGCCGGCAAGAAGACCGCCGTCGTCTCGACCATCAACGGCGATGCCAACGTGCCCTTCTATAAGGAACTCGGCAACCAGGGCATCAAAGCCTCCGACATCCCCGTCGTCGCCTTCTCGGTCGGCGAAGAGGAACTGGCCGGTCTCGATGCCGGCCCGCTGGTCGGCCATCTCGCTGTCTGGAACTACTTCATGTCGCAGAAGTCGCCGGAAAACGACGAGTTCATCAAGAAGTGGCAGGCCTTCATCAAGAATCCGAAGCGGGTGACCAACGATCCGATGGAAGCCCATTACATCGGCTTCAAGATGTGGGTCCAAGCCGTCGAGCAGGCCGGTACCGTCGAGGTCAACGCCGTCCGCCAGGCCATGTACGGCCAGAAGGTAAAGAACCTGACCGGTGGCGTTGCCGTGATGAACACCAACCATCACCTGTCCAAGCCGGTGCTGATCGGCGAGATCCAGGCCAATGGCCAGTTCGACACCGTTTGGAGCACCAAGGGTCTGGTCGTCGGCGATGCTTGGTCCGACTTCATCCCGGAAAGCAAGAAACTGACCGCCGATTGGACCTATCCCTGGGTCTGCGGCAACTGCGAGAAGCCGAAGTACGCTAACTGAGACTTGCGTTAACCCAGACAGGACCGGATCGCCGTCCCTCCCTCCCCGGCGGTCCGGTCCTCGATGGGCCTGTCCCTGACGTTCACGACACCACGAACGACAACGATAAAAATCATGGCCTGGGACAACGTTATGCATCGCCCCGTCATTGCCGCGGTTGCCACTCTCATCGCCCTCATCTTGGCGCTGCCAGCGCAGCTTAGCGCCGAAACGGCCGAAGAATTTCTGGCCGCCCTCGCCGCCGACGGCTTCAACGAAAAAATTGCCGCTGTTGAACGCATCGCTGCTGCCGGCGAAGACCGTTTGGTGCCGGCGCTCGATGCCCTGCTGGCCGGCGACCTTTACCTGCGCAAGGAAGGCGGATTGCCGGTCATCGGCAAGGCACAAGGCAGCACCGTCGTTTTACGCGACGCCCTGAGCGGCGCAGAAATCGGTCAAACGCCCGCCGCTGACCTCGACAAGGTCCGCATCAACAATCGCCTGCGCGGCGTTGCCCGCGGCGCCATCGGCGGGCTGACTCTGTTCAGCGCCGATCCGGCCAAACGCCGCGCCGCCGCCAAGGCCGTCTTCACCGCGCCGCAGGAAGGTCTTTACGAGGTTCTCGGGCGAGCCATCGAACGCGAGACCGACGCCGGCATCCGCTCCCTGCTCGACATGGCCCTCGCCGCCGATCGCTTGGCGATGACCACCGATTCACCGACGCGCACCGATGCCGTCGCCTTGCTGGTCAAATACCCCACCCCCGACGTGCGCAATCTACTGGGTTCCCTGGCGCAAGGCGATGCCGACCCCGACGTGCGCGCCGCCGCCGCCAACGCCCTGGTCGAAGTCGAGAAAAGCCTCGCTCTATGGTCCTCCGTCGGCGCCATCTTCCAGGGCGTCAGCCTGGGCTCGGTGCTGCTGCTGGCCGCCGTCGGATTGGCCATCACTTTCGGCGTCATGGGCGTCATCAACATGGCGCACGGCGAACTGGTCATGATTGGCGCCTATACCACCTTTGTCGTGCAGGAGGTCTTTCGCACCCACTTCCCCGGCGCCTTCGATCATTCGCT
>CAMCUA010000158.1 GCA_945878455.1 Asaia bogorensis
GACGAGGCAACCTCCGCGCTCGACACCCACACCGAGCGGGAAATCCAGGCCTCCCTCGACGAGGTATCGGCCAACCGCACGACCCTGATCATCGCCCATCGGCTTTCAACCGTGGTCCATGCCGACGAGATCATCGTGCTCGACAGCGGGCACATCGTCGAACGCGGCAGCCATGCGGCGCTGCTGGCCAAGGCCGGCGCCTACGCCGCCATGTGGAACCGTCAGCAGGAAGCCGAACGGGCCCGCACCACCATCGAACGGGCCGGCGCCGAAGGCGTCATTCGCGCAGCGGAGTAACCGCGCCGCTCATGGCGAAGCTGACGGCCGCGACCGTCAATGCGGCCGCTCGATCCAACCGCCGCCCAACACCCGCTCGCCGCGATAAAAGACGCAGGCCTGCCCGGGTGCGGCTGCCGCCTGCGGCTCATCGAGCACCACTTCGGCCCGCCCCGCGCCGAGGCCGCGCAGGCGAGCCGCCATCGGCACCATGGTCGAGCGCAGCTTGACGCTGACCGGCAAGACAGCGTCGTCCAGCGCTCCGTCGCCGAGCCAGTTGACCTCACGCACCGTCAACCGATCGCGCAGCAAGGCCCGTTGCGGCCCGACGACGATGCGCCGTGCCTCCGGTTCCAGGCGCACCACATAGAGGGGCTCAGGGCCGGCAATACCGATGCGCCGGCGCTGACCGACGGTGAAATTGGCCACCCCGTCGTGGCCGCCGATGACCCGGCCATCCAGATCGACGATATCGCCGGGCTCGAAGGCGCCGGGACGCAGCTTCTGCAGGATCTCGGCGTAATTGCCGTTCGGCACGAAGCAGATGTCCTGGCTGTCGGGCTTGGCCGCCACCGGTAGGGCGAACCGTTCGGCCAGCCGCCGGGTCTCCGCCTTGGCCAGACCACCCAGGGGAAAATGCAGAACGGCCAGTTGCTCCGGCGTGGTGGCGAACAGAAAGTAGCTCTGATCGCGCGCCGGGTCGGCGCCTCGATGCAATTCGGGACCGGTCGCACCGTCGACGCGGCGGACGTAATGTCCGGTGACCAGCGCGCTGGCGCCCAGGTCACGGGCCACCGCCATCAGGTCGCGAAACTTGACCGTCTGGTTGCAACGCACGCACGGCACCGGCGTCTCGCCGCGCAGGTAGCTGTCGGCGAAATCGTCGATCACCGCCTGGCGGAACAGACTTTCGTAGTCGAGCACGTAATGCGGAATGCCGATGGCATCGGCCACCCGCCGGGCATCGTGAATGTCCTGTCCGGCGCAGCAGGAACCGGCCCGCCCGGTCGCCCGGCCATGGTCGTAAAGCTGCAACGTCACGCCGACCACGTCGTATCCCTGCTCGGCCATCAAAGCGGCGCAGGCCGAACTATCGACGCCGCCCGACATGGCGACGACGACGCGGCTGCCGCGCGCCGGCCTCTCGCCGGCCGGCCTGAGCCCACCGGGCGCGATCCCAAGGTTGTCCAAAGCGTTCATGGGGGCAATATAGGCATCCCGCCCGCCTTTTCACGGAAAATCCCGCCGGTCGTACTTAGACCATGGGCGAAGGCGGAATTTAGCCCTAGATTGCGCCGTCTCTCGCCCCACGCAACTTTCCCGATTGTCCTTCCATGAGCGAAGCTTCCGGCATCGGCAACATGGTGCACGCGTTGAACGACCGCGTGTACGGTCCCTACGCCTTCGGCCATGCTGTTTCGGCCATCGGCATCTGGGTGCAGCGTATGGGGATCGCCTGGCTAACCTGGGAGATGACGGAATCGGCGACCTGGCTCGGCATCATTGCCTTCGCCAACTTGATCCCGCTGGCCCTGCTGTCGCCGCTCTTCGGCGCCGCCGCCGACCGCTGGAACACACTGAACATCGTCCGCCTGTCTAACTGGTTGACGGTACTGCAATCCGCGATGCTGCTCATCCTGATGATGACCGATAGTCTGACCATCTGGTGGCTGCTCGGCTTGGCCAACTTCCTTGGCATCACGATGGCCGCCAATCAGCCGGCCCGCTTGGCCATGGTGTCGACCCTGGTATCGCGCGAACATCTGCCCGCCGCTGTTGCCATCGGTTCGCTGAGCTTCAATGGCGCTCAGTTCATTGGCCCGGCCATCGCCGGTGTGCTCATCCCTTGGGGTGGCGTGCAAAGTACCTGCTTCGTCCAGCTCGGTACCTTTGTCGCTTTTGGCATCGTTCTGATTTGGACCAAGCCGCGCCAAGCCAGGCCCGCCAAAGCCAAATCGGCCAGCTTGCTCACTGACCTGCGCGAGGGTCTTTCCTACGGCTGGCATCACGCCGGCGTCATGCCCCTGTTGCTGCTGCTGTCCATCATTGCCCTCGGCGTTCGTCCGGTGTCCGACCTGTTTCCCGCCTTCGCTGCCACGGTCTTCGGCATGGGCGCCGAAGGCCTGACGGCGCTGACAGCCAGCATCGGTATCGGCGCGGTGTTCGGCGTGATTTGGGTGGCCCGGCGCACCAACACACGGGGGCTGGTCAACGCCTTGCTGATATTCGCCGTGTTCACCTGCATATCGGGCGCTGTATTCGCCCTCACCGATTGGTTCTGGCTGGCCCTGGTCGCGGCGTTTGGCATCGGCGCCAGCATGACCCCTGTCGCCATCGGCACGCAAACCATGATGCAAACGGGCACCGACCCAGCCATGCGCGGTCGGGTGATGTCGCTTTACGTTTCGTTGTGGCGCTCGGTGCCCTCTATCGGCGCCTTCCTGATGGGCTATGCCTCCGACCAGTTCGGTCTGCACTTGCAGCTGCTTGTCGGCGTGCTTCTGCTGGCAATCGCGCTGATTTGGGTCGCGCTACGCCGCAAGGCCATTGCCGCCGCCCTCGAACCGGCCCCCGAGGCCGCTTGATAGCACGCTGGCTGTCAGTCGATCAGGCTCTCGGTCAGCGCCGGCAGTCGCACGACCAGACCGTCCAGCTCGTCGGTCAGGGCAATCTGACAGCCCAGGCGCGATGTCGGCGTCAGCCCCCAGGCTAAATCGAGGATGTCGGATTCCTCCTCGCTGATGGAGGGCAGTAGCGCATACCAATCGGCATCGACAATGACGTGGCAGGTGGAGCACGCCAGCGAACCGTCGCAGGCGCCTTCGATGTCGATGTCGTTGTCCTGGGCGATTTCCAGCAGGGTCAGGCCCGGCTTGGCGTCGATCTCGTGCCGGCTGCCGTCCGCTTGGATGAAAGTGACGCGCGGCACGGTCTAGATATGAAAGGACTCGCCGCAGCCGCAACGGCCCTTTTCGTTGGGATTGCGGAAGACGAAACCCGATTGCAGCTTGTCCTCGACGTAATCGACCTCGCTGCCGATCAGATACAGCGTCGCCTTCGGATCGATCAGCACGGTGACGCCGTCGATCTCGACCTTCATATCCATCGGCTCGGCTTTGTCCGCGTAGTTCAGGGTATAGGACATGCCATTGCAGCCCTTGGTGCTGACCCCGATGCGCAGGCCGACCACCGGCTTGTCGCTACCGGCGATAATGGCGCGCACATGCTTGGCGGCGGCTTCGGTCAGCCTGATCGGCGGTGGCAAGGCATTCATGTGTCATCCATTCCTGGCAGACCAGCGTCCCTCGTTCGCGACACCCGGCTGCGATCCGTTGCTACAATATAGCGTTTCCAACCCCCCTTACCAAGGGGGGCTAATTACTCCGCCGCTGCGATGCGATCTTCCCCCCGCAGGCGGCCCGCCGCCTCGGCCAGGCGGTCAGCGGCGCGATCGACCTCGACCTCCGTAGTGAAACGGCCAAGGCCGATACGCAGGCTGCCGGCCGCCTGCTCATCAGCGATGCCCAGCGCCCGCAACACGTAGGACGGCTCGACCGAGGCCGACGTGCAGGCCGAACCGGTCGAAACCGCCACGTCGGGCACCGCATCCATCAGCTTCGGGGCCAGCGCGCCGGGAAAGCTGACGTTGAGGTTGCCGGGCAGGCGGCGGGCCAGGTCGCCGTTGACCGTCAGACCCGGTACGCGCTGGCGCAGGCGATCCAGCAAGCGATCGCGCAACCCTGCCAATCGCTGCGCCTCCGTCATCATCTCCAATGCGGCTAGGCGCGCCGCCTCGCCCAGACCGACACACAGTGGCGCCGGCAGGGTGCCCGAACGCAGCCCCCGCTCCTGGCCGCCGCCATCCATTTCGGCCAGCAGGCGGACGCGCGGCCGGCGGCGCACGTAAAGTACGCCGATACCCTTCGGCCCATAGACCTTGTGGCCGGAAACGCTCATCAGGTCGATGCCCATGTCCCGCACGTCGAGCGGGATCTTGCCGAAGGCCTGGGCCGCATCCGTATGAAAATAGGCTCCGGCGGCGCGGCACAGCGCGGCGATCTCGGCAATCGGCTGCAACACGCCGATCTCGTTGTTGGCCGCCATGACGCTGACCAATGCCGTCGTCGCCGTCAGCGCCTTCTTGACGTCGTCGGGGTCGAGCAGGCCGTCGGCGCCGACCGCCAGCCAGGTGACGCGAAAGCCTTCCCGCTGCATCCGCTTGACCGATTCGAGCACGCATTTGTGTTCGGTGACCGGCGTGATCAGGTGATCCTTGCGCCCGGCATGAAACCGCGCCGCGCCCTTGATCGCCAGGTTGTTCGATTCGGTGGCGCCCGAAGTAAAGACGATCTCGCGTGCCTCGGCGCCGATCACCTCGGCGATCTGCCCGCGCGCCGTTTCCACCGCTGCTTCGGCGTCGCGACCGAAGCTGTGGGCCGTGGAATGGGGATTGCCGAAACGCTCGCCAAAAAACGGCAGCATGGCCTCGACCACCCGGGGATCGGTGGGCGTCGTCGCCTGATGGTCGAGATAGATCGGCTTGCTGGTCATCGGAGCATCCATCTTGTCAGGCAGCATTGCGGGCAGCGGCGGTTCGTTCGTACAGCAGCGACCAGGCTTCGACGAAACGCCCAACATCCGCCGCCGTACTAGTCCAACCCAGGCTAACCCGGATGGCCGAACGCGCCACCGCGTCGTCGACGCCCATGGCGCTGAGCACATGGCTGGCACCGACCTTGCCTGATGAACAGGCGGCCCCGGCGCTGACCGCGACACCGGCAAGGTCGAGCGCCATCACCTGCGTCTCGTTGCCAAGGCCGGGCATGGCTAAGCAGCTCGTGTTGGCGATGCGCGCCACGCCGTCGCCAAAGATGCGCACGGATGGCACGCGTGCGCGAACGGCGCATTCCAGGTCGTTGCGCAGGCCGGCGAGGCGCCGGGACTCGGCAACGCCGTCGCCCAAGGCTGCGACAGCGGCGCCGAACCCGGCAATGGCCGGCGCATTTTCCGTCCCGGCGCGACGGCGGCGTTCCTGACCGCCGCCACGGATCGTCGGCGCGACATCAGCGCCCTCGGCCAGCAGCAGCGCCCCCGCTCCCATGGGTCCGCCCAGCTTGTGCGCCGACAACGTCATCATGTGGATGCCAAGTGCCGCCATGTTCAGGCCCACGCGCCCCGCCGCCTGCACCGCGTCGCAATGGATCATCGCGCCGTATCGGCGAGCGATGGCGGCGGCCTCGGCCACCGGTTGCAGAACACCCGTTTCATTGTTGGCAGCCATCAGCGACAGCATCGCCGGCAGGCTATCAGCGGCCAGCAAGCGTTCCAGTGCCGCCAGATCGATCATGCCGTCGGCGTCGACCGGCACCCTTTCCGCCTCGCAGACAGCGGCCAAGACCGAGTCGTGTTCGACCGCCGAGACCAGGATGCGCGACCGGCCGCAGCCGACCAGCGCTAGGTTATTGGCCTCGCTGCCGCCGCTGGTGAAGACGACGCCGGCCGGCGCCACGCCAGCCAGGGACGCGACCTGTTCACGCGCATCCTCGATGGCGCACCGGACGGCACGCCCGAAGCCATGCACCGACGACGGATTGCCGACGGGCTCGAACAGCTCTTGCATTGCCACTTTGGCCTGGGGGCGCAGCGGCGTGGTCGCATTGTGGTCGAGGTATATCGGGGCTTCGCGCATCTAGAGCGGCTCTCCCCGCTCCGGTCCCCGGCGGGCTTTTGGGGGCTGACCGACGGGTTTCATCGGTCGTATCTCAGCGAGGTGCACCGTCACTCGGCGGCGACCGCCCGATCCGGCGCCTCCGCCTGCGCGTGCAGGATGCCGCTGCGGCCCAGGACGCGGCACTGGCAAACGTCGTCCAGGGAGACGGCGTTCAGGAACAGATATATCTGGTTGCCCAGTTCCTCCCACAGATCGTGGGTCAGGCAACGTCCCCGATTGCGCGTGCAGCCTTTGGGCGAGCCCGGCTTGCAGCGTGTCGCCTTGATCGGCTCGTCGACGGCGCTGATGATATCGGCAACGCGCAGGTCCTGGGCGTCGCGGGCCAACCGGTAGCCGCCGCCCGGACCGCGCACGCTGGTCACGATGCCGCCCTTGCGCAGCTTGGCGAACAACTGTTCCAGGTAGGACAGGGAAATTTCCTGGCGCAAGGCGATATCGGCCAGGGCCATGGGCTTGGCCTGGCCGTACTTGGCCAAATCCACCATTGCCATCACCGCATAGCGGCCTTTCGTACCTAACTTCATCGCCTGGGCTCCCTCGAATTTTTGCCGGATCGCGGTGCGGCACCCTTACAAGCCGGCCGACCGCCGTTCGCCCTCGGATTCCTTGGCCGCCGCCCCGTCACCCGCGTCGGATGACGCGGCCAAGCGATCTTCCAATTCCGCCACCCGGTTCATCACCGCTTCCAATTGCGTGCGCAGATTATCGATAGACCGCGCCACCGGATCGGTCAGTCCGTCGCGCGGCGTGCCATAGGCAACGAAGCGCTCGGATTCTTCTTTGTCGCGCGGCATCACCGGCCGAGCCGGAATGCCGACGGCGGTGACGCGGGCCTCGACATCGCGGGTGACCACCGCGTTAGCGCCGATTCGGGCTGCCATGCCGACGGTGATCGGACCCAGCACTTGAGCCCCCGAGCCGACAATCACCCCATCGAGCAGGGTCGGATGGCGTTTGCGCTCGACTTGCGACGCAGAATCCACCGATGGTGCGATACCGCCCAGGGTAACGCCTTGATAAATCGTAACATCGTCGCCGATCTCAGCGGTCTCGCCAATGACAATGCCGAAGCCATGATCGATCACGAAGCGCCGCCCGATGCGCGCACCGGGATGAATTTCGATGGCGGTCAGCAGACGGCCGATCTGCGAGATGAGGCGGGCCAGCAGCCACCACTGGCGCCGCCACGCCGCGTTCGACAGCCGATGGAACAGGATGGCATGCAGGCCGGGATAGCACAGCAGCACCTCCAAACGGGAGCGCGCCGCCGGGTCGCGGGCCATGAAGGCGTCGATGTCTTCGTTCAGCCTCTTGAAAACCATCGTCTTCCTTATATGTTATGTCTACCGTTCGGAAGCCGGCTAACCGCCCTCACGCGGTCAGCGCTACGATTCCGGAGGTACCCGCATCTGCCGATCCGGCGATGGCAGGTATATAGGTTGTCCGAGTTATTCGATCAAGAATCCCCGGAAAACCCTTATACCAGGCCGCTCGCAGCGGATCGGCATTCCCCAGTTGGCGGGTCGGGAAATGCCGCATCGCGGCCAAATCGGACAACGCGCACCCTATGCCCGAAATCATCTTCAATGGCCCGGAAGGGCGGCTCGAGGGCCGTTACCACCACGCCCGGCGGCCCAACGCGCCCATCGCCCTGATGCTCCACCCCCATCCGCAATACGGGGGAACCATGAACAATCGGGTGATTTACGCCCTTTATCAGGTCTACGTCCGGCGCGGTTTTTCCGTGCTGCGTTTTAATTTTCGCGGGGTTGGGCGCTCCCAGGGCACCTTCGACAACGGTATGGGCGAACTCAGCGATGCCGCTTCGGCGCTGGATTGGATGCAGGCCTACAATCCCAATGCCGCCGGCTGCTGGATCGCTGGCCTGTCGTTTGGCGCCTGGATCGGCATGCAGCTGATGATGCGCCGCCCGGAAATCAATGCCTTCGTGTCGATTTCGCCGCCGGCCAACAACCACGACTTCACCTTCCTCGCGCCGTGCCCGGCCTCCGGCCTGCTTATCCACGGCGAACAGGACACACTGGTCCCGGTCGCTTCGGTCGACAAGCTGGCCAACAAGCTGT
>CAMCUA010000159.1 GCA_945878455.1 Asaia bogorensis
CCGGGTCAATGCATTGTCGGCCTTGGTCGCCCAGTTGGCGAGCGGTGCCAACGCTGACCCGAGTTTGCCGTTGCGATCGGTCTCTTTTAGCTGCCGTTCGACGAAAGGGACTTTGCCTTCATTCAAATCGACGGCGCGATAGCGCAACATCAGGTGCGGGAAATCGAGATTGAATTCATGGGGCGGCACGTACGGACACTTCGTCATGAAGCACATGTCGCACAGGGTGCAGGCATCGACCACCGCACCGAAGCCAGCACTATCTACGGCGTCTAATTCGCCCGTGGCTGAATTGTCGATCAGGTCAAAAAGGCGTGGAAAGCTGTCGCATAGGTTGAAGCAACGTCGGCAGCCGTGACAAATATCGAACACCCGGCGCATTTCAGCATCGAGCTTGTCGCGGTCATAGAAATCGGCTTCTTGCCAAGCCAAGGGATGGCGAATCGGAGCTCCAAGGCTGCCTTCGGCCATATCTCCCCATCCTATTGCTTATGGTCTATCGACCTGTCTGGCCGACTCGGGGAATCCGCAAGGACTCCCCGCCGAAACAATCGGGCGTCGGATGGAATGCGTTGCGTCGGAATTAGGAGTCGAGACCGTCGAGAGCTTTCTGGAACCGGCCAGCGTGGGACTTCTCGGCCTTCGCCAGGGTTTCAAACCAGTCGGCGATTTCATCGAAGCCTTCCTCGCGGGCGCTCTTGGCCATGCTCGGATACATGTCGGTGTATTCGTGAGTCTCACCGGCAATCGACGCCTTCAGATTGAGGCGCGTGTTGCCGATCGGCTGGCCGGTGGCGGGGTCGCCGACGGCCTCGAGGTATTCCAGGTGGCCATGGGCATGCCCGGTTTCGCCTTCGGCGGTCGAACGGAACACGGCGGAGACATCGTTGTAGCCTTCGACGTCGGCCTTTTGAGCGAAGTAAAGGTAACGACGGTTGGCTTGGGATTCGCCGGCAAAGGCGTCTTTCAAATTCTTTTCGGTCTTGGAACCCTTGAGCTGGGGCATCTCATCATCTCCCTTAATTGGTCCGCTGCCGTAAACGTCGAACGATGGGCCGAAGGTTCGGCAGCGTGGCGAAATATGGACGCGGACCGAACAGGAGTCAAGTTTCTTCAAATTATTCTAATATGATACTTAATACGTTGACTTTACTTATTTTTCTAAGACGCGAATAACCACATCAATGCGGCTGATGGCGGTGCCGGCCGGTGGCGCTGGCAGATTGGCGACGATAATTTGATCGCTGGGAATATCCTGCAGACGGCCGGAGGACTCGAGATAGAAATGATGATGGTTCGTAACGTTGGTATCGAAATAGGAGCGCGAGGCATCGACCACGATTTCACGCAGCAATCCTGACAGGGTGAATTGGTGCAGCGTGTTGTAGATGGTCGCTAGCGAGACTTTGATATTGGCAGCAGTTGCGCGAGAATGCAGGGATTCCGCTGTCACATGGCAGTCACCGCCGTCGAACAGCAGCCGCGCCAAGGCCAGGCGTTGACGAGTCGGGCGCAATCCGACGGCGCGCAAGCGTTCGAGCACCTGACTGTAGGGGCGTATGTTTTCCAACTTAGCCATGGGCCATGTCCATAGAGGCAAACGCTTTTAGGCGCAATGTACAATCGTTTTAATCAAGGCATGGCATCCGCGGGTTCCGGGGTTTCCGGATTGCCCATGCCGATGACGTTGTAGCCGCTGTCAACATGGTGTACCTCGCCCGTCACGCCAGACCCCAAGGCGCTTAACAAGTACAGCGCAGCGCCACCCAATTCTTCCAGGGTGACAGTACGGCGTAGTGGCGCATGGCGCTGATTCCAGCGAAATACCTGTCGGGCATTGCCGATGGCGCTGCCGGCCAAGGTCCGCATCGGTCCGGCCGAAATAGCATTCACGCGAATACCGGCCGGGCCCAGGTCCATGGCCATGTAGCGAACGCTGGCTTCCAACGCGGCCTTGGCCACGCCCATGACATTGTAATTGGGCATGACCCGTTCGGCGCCCGTATAGGTCAAGGTAACCAGTGAACCGCCCGACGGCATCATCGCCGAGGCACGTTTGGCAATCGCCGTGAACGACCAGCACGAAACCTCCATCGTACGCAGAAAATTTTCCTGCGAGGTCATGAGGTAGCGTCCCTTCAGCTCCTCTTTGTCAGAATAGGCGATGGCATGAACGACGAAATCCAGGCTGTTCCAATTCTCGGACAACGTATCGAATACCTTGTCGATATCCTGCGGCTGCATGACGTCGCAGGGCAGAACCAAGCGTGAGCCAACAGATTCGGCAAGCGGCCGCACGCGACGCTCCATCGCCGTACCTTGAAAGGTGAAAGCCAGTTCCGCCCCGTGGGCGGCAAGCGTCCTGGCAATACCCCAGGCGATTGAATGGTCGTTGGCAACGCCCATGATCAAGCCGCGCCGACCGGCCATAAAGGAACGGGGAGCATCCATCGGCGGCCTAGGTTTCGATGCGCCGGAAAACGAGCGATGCGTTGGTGCCACCGAACCCGAAGCTGTTGGACAACACGCAGTTCAATTCGACATTTTCCTGGCGCTCGCGCACCACCGGCATATCGGCGGCCTCGGGCATCAAATCTTCGATATTGGCGGATGCCGATATAAAGCCGCCCTGCATCATCAACAGGCTGTAGATCGCTTCGTGCACGCCAGCTGCGCCCAAGGAATGGCCGGACAGCGATTTGGTCGAGGAGAAGGGTGGGATGCGGTTGCGGCTCTGGAAAACGTTACGCAAGGCTTCCAGTTCTTTGGCATCGCCGACCGGCGTGCTGGTGCCGTGGGTGTTAATATAGTCCACCGGCTGGTCGACATCGTTCAGGGCCATCTGCATGCAGCGCACCGCGCCTTCACCCGATGGCTGAACCATATCGTAGCCGTCTGAGGTTGCACCGTAACCGGCCACTTCGGCGTAAATTTTCGCACCACGAGCACGGGCGTGCTCCAATTCCTCGACCACGACCAGACCGCCACCGCCGGCAATGACAAAGCCGTCGCGGTTCGCATCGAACGGGCGGGACGCCTTCTGCGGCCGGTCGTTGTAGCCAGCGGACAGAGCCGGCATGGCATCGAACAGCACGGTCATCGTCCAGTCCAGTTCTTCGCCCCCGCCGGCAAAGACAACATCCTGCTTTCCGTTTTGCACCATTTCGACAGCATTGCCGATGCAGTGCGCACTGGTGGCGCAGGCCGAGCTGATCGAATAGCTGACGCCCTTGATGGCAAAGGCGGTGGCCAGTGTCGCGGAATTGGTGCTCGACATCGTGCGCGGCACCATGAATGGACCGACCTTGCGCGGGCCTTTGTCGCGGACCGCATCGAAAGCCTGCAAGAGGTTGCGTGTCGATGGTCCGCCAGAACCCACAATCAAGCCGGTACGCACGTTCGATACATCGGAGTCCGCGAGCCCGGCGTCAGCAATCGCTTCGCGCATGGCGATGTAGTTGTAGGCGGCTCCATCGCCCATGAAGCGGCGTAGCTTACGATCGACCACCGCATCGATGTCGATCTTGGGCTTGCCGTGTACGTGGCTGCGAAAGCCGATATCACAATATTCCTGACTGAAACTGATACCCGACTTGCCGTCCCAGAGCGACTGGCGCACCTCTTTGCAATCGTTGCCGAGGCTGCTGACGATGCCCATACCGGTAATCACTGCGCGTTTCATTGATCCCCCGTTACAACTGGGATGTATCGGTAAAGACCCCGACCCGAAGGTCGGCAGCCTCGTATATGGTCTTGCCATCCACCGCGACGCTGCCGTCAGCGATGCACAAGGACAGCTTGCGCCGGATAACTCGCTTGATATCGATCCGGTAATCGACCCGCGACGCCGTCGGCAATATCTGGCCGGTGAATTTTACCGTCCCAACGCCGAGCGCGCGGCCACGTCCGGGAGCCCCGCTCCAACCCAGGAAGAACCCGGCAAGCTGCCACAAGGCATCGAGCCCTAGGCAGCCGGGCATGACGGGATCTCCCTCGAAGTGGCAGGCGAAAAACCACAGATCGGGCTTGATATCGAGAGAGGCCCGGATCTCGCCCTTGTCATGGGCGCCGCCTTCAGCGGCGATGGTATCGATGCGATCGAACATCAGCATCGGCGGTAGCGGCAATTGGGCGTTGCCCGGCCCAAACAACTGGCCATGCGCGCATGCCAGCAGGTCCGCATGGGTATAAGCGTTCTTCCGGGTCACGTTATCCGTTTCCAGCAATGATAGCATTCGATGTTCGGCCGTTATGTAGCCGCAGACGTTCAAACAAATACCAACCGCGAGTCTGCGGCCCAACCGCAGCCCCGAGGTTGCCCCTCTTCAAGCATATATAGACTCGATGCGCAAAAGGCGAATTCATGGCACCGAATTTTCCTAGCGCCGTACTTCGGCAGCGACGCAAGCGGCCAACATGAGATCCGGCCGGTCGGTGATGATGCAATCGACACCCCTGGACCACAACTCATGAGCGACTGTCGGGTCATTGACTGTATAGACACCAACGGCGTAGCCCGCCTCATGGAGGGCCAAGACGCGTTCCTTGCTTGCCGATCGCCAATTGAGGTGCAAAGAGAAACACGCCAATGAACCCGCTAATGTCTGCCAGTTTCTTGGCAGGCGGTCGGCAATCAACGCGCGCGGCAGACCCGGTAGCACACGTTTTGCTGCTGCAACCATGGCGGGATCGAAGCTGGACATAAGGGGTGGTGGTAATGCCGTCGACCATGCCGCAGCCAAGGCGGCAGCAACGGTATGCACCACCCGTTCTTCCTGTCCGATATGTCGCTTGAGTTCGATATTAACGCCGATTTTCAGCTGGGCGAGCAGGTCCAGCGCTTGCACCAGCGTGGGCAGCGATTCGCCACGAAAGGCTGGGTCGAACCAAGCCCCGGCATCGAGACGGGCGATATCGACATACCTTACATGGCCGATTTTACGACGCAGGCCGGTCGCTCGGGTCAAGGATTCATCGTGGGAGAGCAGCGCCACGCCATCAGCGGTCAGCCGGACGTCAAGTTCGACCCAGGTCACACCCAAGGCAGCGGCGCGGCGAAATCCGGCCAGGGTATTTTCGGGTGCCAGGCCAGCGGCACCACGATGCCCCATGACCGCAGGCAAATGAAGGGCCGGGGACGACATAGTCGATGTCGCCGCCGGCCCGTTGCGCCTTTGCCGTTGCTATCAGCTGGCCTGTTCCACCGCTTCCGGTTGCCCGCTGTCGCGCTTGGAAATGTCTTCGCCGGTGACCTGGTCTACATCGCGCATCGAGAGCTTCACCTTGCCCCGATCATCGATGCCGATCAGCTTCACTTTGACCGCATCTCCGACATTCAACGCATCAGAGACTTTAGCCACCTTTTTCGGCGAGATTTGGCTAATGTGGACCAGCCCGTCGCGGGTACCGAGATAGTTTACGAAGGCACCGAAATCGAGAACCTTGACCACCTTGCCCGTGTATATCTCGCCGATTTCCGGCTCCGCTGTAATGCCTTTTATCCACTGAATCGCAGCATCGGCGGCGCTTTGGTCGACTGCCGCCACTTTGACGGTACCGTCGTCTTCGATATCGATCTTGGCACCGGTGGTCTCACAAATTTCGCGGATCATCTTGCCGCCGGGTCCGATGACTTCCCGGATCTTGTCCTTGTTGATTTTGATCGTCGTGATCCGTGGCGCATTCTGGCTTACGGAATCACGCGCCGCTGTCAGGGCCCGTGCCATCTCGGCCAGGATATGCAACCGGCCATCGCGTGCCTGGTCGAGGGCGACCTTCATGATCTCCTCGGTGATCGAGGTGATCTTGATGTCCATCTGCAGTGCGGTAACGCCTTGGGTGGTGCCGGCGACCTTGAAGTCCATGTCGCCTAGATGGTCTTCATCGCCCAGGATATCCGAGAGCACGGCGAAACCATCGTCTTCCTTGATCAGGCCCATGGCGATACCGGCGACCGGCTGTAACAGCGGTACACCCGCATCCATCATGGAGAGCGAGGCACCGCAGACCGACGCCATGGAGGACGAGCCGTTCGATTCGGTGATTTCAGACACCACGCGGATCGTGTACGGAAAGTCCTCTTTGGACGGCAGCAACGGATGCACGGCACGCCAAGCCAGTTTGCCATGGCCGATTTCACGCCGGCCCGGGCTGCGCAGAAAGCTGGCCTCGCCAACCGAGTAGGGAGGAAAGTTATAGTGTAGCAGGAAGTGTTCCCGGTACTCGCCCTGCAGCGCATCCATGATCTGTTCGTCCTGGCCGGTACCGAGCGTGGTGACCACCAGGGCCTGTGTTTCGCCCCGAGTAAACAGCGCGCTGCCGTGCGCCCGCGGCAGGACGCCAACCTCGCAAACGATGGGGCGAACGGTGCGAGTATCGCGCCCGTCGATGCGCCGACCCGTCTTCAGGATATCCCGGCGCACGATATGCTTTTCCAGAGACTTGAAGGCTTCGGACACCACCGTTGGAACGAGCACCTGATCCAAGCTGGCGTCCGCCGTCAGCGCGGCGACAGCCTGTTCTTTAGCCGCCGAAATCTTTTCATGGCGGACGGCCTTGCCCATTTCGGCATAAGCCCCGCGCAAGCCGGCTTCCGCCAGTTGCTTGACCCGATCGACGATCGGCGCAATCCCGGTGGCAGGCGGCGGCACATCGCGCGGTTCCTTGGCGCAAGCCTCAGCCAGCTCGATGATCGCTTGAATGACGTCCTGGAACGCGCGGTGACCGAAGGTGACGGCGCCCAGCATGATGTCCTCGGACAATTCCTTCGCCTCTGACTCGACCATCAGAACACCTTCCTGAGTGCCGGCGACGACGAGGTCGAGTTGGCTCGAGGCCATGCTATCGATCAACGGATTCAGCACGTACTGGCCATCGATATAGCCAACACGGGCAGCGCCAATGGGACCAAGGAAGGGCAGGCCGGAAATGGTAAGCGCGGCCGATGCCCCGATCATGGCGACAATATCGGGATCGTTTTCGAGATCATGCGCCAACACGGTGCAAATGACCTGGGTCTCGTTCTTGTAGCCTTTGGCAAACAGCGGACGGATGGGCCTGTCGATCAAACGGGAAACCAGAGTTTCCTTTTCCGCCGGACGGCCCTCGCGCTTGAAGAAGCCGCCAGGGATCTTGCCTGCGGCAAATGCCTTTTCCTGGTAGTTGACGGTCAGCGGGAAAAAATCCAACCCCGGCTTCGCCGTGCGTTCGCCGACCACGGTGCAAAGGACCGTGGTGCCGCCATAGGTCGCCATGATGGCACCATCGGCCTGGCGGGCAATTTTGCCCGTCTGCAGGATCAGCGGCCGGCCACCCCAGCGCAGTTCCTTGCGGAATTCCTTAAACATATCGTCGTTGTCCTTTTCCTATGCGTACAAACCGGTCCACCGGGCTATAGCCGGTGTCCGATCAAGGCAAGACGCCCACCCCATGCGGACGTCTGCCGGCGATAGGGCACCCGTGGTACCGTTTCGCCTTCTTCGCCAGTTCGTCCATGCAACCGACATCCCCGGCGTCGCCAGTGGATGCCATGTTGTTGCAAGCACGAACGGCTTCCGCCTCAGCGCCGGATATCGAGACGTTGAATCAGCGCCTCGTAACGCCCCTGCCCCTTGGTACGCACGTAGTCGAGCAGGCGACGACGTTGGCTGACCATCATCAGCAGGCCGCGGCGGGAGTGAAAATCTTTCTTATGGGTCTTGAGGTGCTCAGTGAGGTTGCGGATACGCTCCGTCAGGATGGCAACCTGAACCTCGGGTGAGCCGGTATCGCCCGACTTACGAGCGTGTTCCTGGATAAGTTCCGTCTTACGTTCGGCAGCAATCGACATCGTCCAACTCCCAGTCTAGAGGTTGAGGACGCGGACAGGGCGGACTTCGCCACCCTCGATGCGGGCCAAGGCGACCGGCCGAAGACCGGATTTCGCACAATAGACCACGCCCCGCGGATCTTCTGTCAGTGGAGACCGGCTGGCGATGGGCAGGGCCGCAATGGACTGCCCTCGCTGTAGACGCCGGGCCTCCGGTTCCGTCAAGG
>CAMCUA010000160.1 GCA_945878455.1 Asaia bogorensis
CATCAGGCGGCCGATCTCTCGAACGCCTCTACCGTCCTCCCGGAGACGATAAAGCTCGTAACGCTCATCAAGGTCGAGCTGACCATAGTGAATTCCCATCGCAACTCCGAAGCATAACGGTGTTGCACTTGGAATGAGAATTTAGCGACAGCGCATCGCCGGCAAGCACTACTACCGGCCGGCCAAGCCGGAGCTTGCCGATCCCAAGGATTTGAAGCGCTTCGCCAACCTGGAGCTGGTCACCATCGAAGCCTTCGGCGGCTGGGCAAAAGCACAACCGCGCTTTTTCGCCGATGGCGGTATATTCGATCAGATCTATAAACCGGGGAAATAAGCATGAGTCCCGTCTGCTTGCCGGGTGGATGGAGGATCAAACAGCCGAGCGTCATCCCGGGTTTCGGGCTGGCGCTCGGCTTCACGTTGACCTATTTGTCGCTGATCATCCTCATCCCGCTGACCGGGCTCGTCTGGCGCACGGCATCGCTCGGCTGGTCCGGTTTCTGGGCCATTGTGCTCGATGCGCGGACGCTCAACGCGCTCAAGATCAGCTTCGGGACGTCGCTGGTTGCGGCTTGCGTCAACGCGGTCTTCGGCGTGCTCGCCGCCTGGGTGCTGACCCGTTACCGCTTTCCGGAGCGGCGCATCTTGGACGGCATCATCGACCTGCCTTTCGCCCTGCCGACGGCGGTGGCCGGCATCGCGCTGACGGCGCTTTATGCGCCGAACGGCTGGATCGGCAGCCTGCTGGCGCCCTTCGACATCAAGGTGGCCTTCACGCCGGTTGGCATCGTCATCGCGCTGATCTTCATCGGCTTGCCCTTCGTCGTGCGCACGGTGCAGCCAGTGATGGAGGAAATCAGCCGCGAAAGCGAGGAAGCCGCCGCGACGCTCGGCGCCAACCGCTGGCATACGGTGCGCCGAGTCATCCTGCCCGGCCTGATGCCGGCGATCCTGACCGGCTTCGCCCTGGCGTTGGCGCGCGCCGTCGGCGAATACGGCTCGGTCATCTTCATTGCCGGCAACATTCCCTATGTGTCGGAGATCGCGCCGCTCCTGATCGTCATTCGGCTGGAGGAATTCAACTATGCAGGTGCGACGGCGGTGGCCGCCGCCATGCTGGGCATTTCCTTCGCCATGCTGTTGCTGATCAACCTGATCCAGGCCTGGAGCCGGCGGAGGTATGGCTATGGCGGCTGACAGCTCGCTGCCGGGGGGCCTGGCCGTGTTCAGCGCCGACGTCGAAACGCCGCCGACGCGCGGGCCCACCGTGCTGCCCTCGCTCACCGACGCGACGACGGAACACAAGACGGCGCGCTGGATGCTGACCCTTATCGCCGTCTGTTTCCTGCTGCTGTTTCTGGTGCTGCCGCTGATCGCCGTCTTCACCGAGGCCTTCAGCCGGGGCGTCGGCACCTTTCTCGAAGCCCTGACCGAACCGGACGCCGTATCGGCCATGTGGTTGACCATCACGGTGGCGATCATCGCCGTGCCGCTGAACATCGTATTCGGCGTCGCCGCCGCCTGGGCCATCGCCAAGTTCGAATTCAAGGGCAAGGCCTTCCTGACCACTCTGATCGACCTACCATTCTCGGTGTCGCCGGTGATTTCGGGGCTGGTCTATGTGCTGTTGTTCGGCGCCGGCAGCATGCTCGGCCCCTGGCTGAAGGCGCATGGCGTTGAAATCCTGTTTGCCGTCCCCGGCATCGTGCTCGCCACCATCTTCGTGACCTTCCCGTTCGTCGCGCGCGAGCTGATCCCGCTGATGCAGGAGCAAGGAAACTCCAGCGAGGAAGCCGCCCTGTCGCTCGGCGCCAGCGGCTGGCAGACGTTTCGTCACGTCACCCTGCCCAATATCAAGTGGGGCCTGATGTATGGCGTGCTACTGTGCAACGCCCGCGCCATGGGCGAATTCGGCGCCGTGTCGGTCGTCTCCGGGCGCATCCGCGGCGTGACCACGACCATGCCGCTGCACATCGAAATTCTCTACAACGAATATAATCTCGTCGCGGCGTTCGCCGTCGCTTCGCTGCTGGCCCTGTTGGCCTTGCTCACGCTCGGCCTCAAGGCATTGATGGAATTGCGCTACAGCACCGAGATCGCGGCCGCAACGCGGCACTAGCCAATAACAGGGACGTGCCATGGACGTTCGCGTCGTCAACGTGAAAAAGGAATTCGAGCGCTTCCCGGCGCTGCACGATGTTTCGCTCGACATCCGCTCGGGCGAACTGATCGCGCTCTTGGGGCCATCGGGTTCGGGCAAGACCACGCTCTTGCGTCTGATCGCCGGGCTGGAGAGCCCGACCATGGGCAAGGTCTACTTCGGCGAGGAGGACGCTTCGACCAAGAGCGTGCAGGAGCGCCATGTCGGCTTCGTCTTCCAGCACTACGCCCTATTCCGTCACATGAGCGTTCTGGAAAACATCGCCTTCGGGCTGCGCATCCGGCCGAGGGCGAGGCGGCCCGACGACAGGGAAATCCGCCGCCGGGTCGGCGAACTGCTCGACCTGGTGCAGCTTTCCGGCCTGCAATCGCGCTATCCCTCGCAGCTTTCCGGCGGCCAGCGCCAGCGCGTCGCGCTGGCCCGCGCGCTGGCCATCGAACCGCGCGTGCTGCTGCTCGACGAACCCTTCGGCGCGCTGGATGCCAAGGTGCGCAAGGAATTGCGCACCTGGCTCCGGGAAATCCACGACCGGACCGGCCATACCACGGTATTCGTCACCCACGACCAGGAAGAGGCGCTGGAACTTTCCGACCGCGTCGTTGTCATGAGCCAGGGCAAAATCGAGCAGGTCGGCACGCCGGACGATGTCTACGACCGGCCGAATTCGCCTTTCGTGTTCGGCTTCATCGGCGAATCGAACGCCGTTCTGGTGAGCGTCAACCGGGGCGAGCTGCAGATCGCCGACCGGCCGATCGGGCTCCAGTCGGACGCCGCCGCCGATGGCGAGGGAACCCTGTTCTTCCGCCCCCACGATGTCGAGATCGTCAGCGGCCCGGGACCGTCGATCCCCGGCGTCATCGTCGGCACGCGCCGCCATGGCGGCACGCGGCGCATCGAGCTGGAAGTGGGCGCCGCGCGCCAGCGCGTCGAGATCGACGTGCCGGTTGAGACGGCGATCGGGCAGAGCGGCCGCCTGTCGTTGCGGCCGCGACGCTGGAGCCTGTTTCCGTCGGCTAAGGCGCGCGGCTAGGCAGCATCGCAGCCGGTTCCCCGTCGCGTCCTCACGCGACAGTTGATCCGCGTCGTTCCCGGTGCCAAGCTAGCGCTTCGGCCGCCCGGCGTTGGGACACCGGCGGCGGCGCAACCGGGAAGGTTTGCCATGCGAATCGAGAAGATTTCCGAACATATCGGCGCGGAAGTGACCGGCGTCGACCTCAGCCAACCCGTGGACGAGGCGACCCGGCAGCGGCTTTACCGCGCCCTGGTCGATAACGTCGCCCTGGTTATCCGCGACCAAACCTTCACGCCGCAGAACTTCTTCGCCGCGGCATCGATGTTCGGCGAGCCGATGCAGGACGAAGACCCGCAATACTGGATGCCCGAGGTGCCCTTCGTCGGCACCGTCGACAGCATGCGCAAGAACAAGGACGGCTCGCGCGTCTACAACGGCGAGCGCTGGCATACCGATCATACCAATCAGGAAATCCCGCCGAAATTCACCACGCTCTATGCCGTCGAGCTGCCGGACAAAGGGGGAGCGACCAATCTGGCCAATTCGCGGGCGGCGTTCGAGGCTTTGCCCGAGGACCTGCGGGCGCGCATCGACGGCATGCAGACGGTCAACGTCATCGTCGGCAGCGCCGCGAAATCGACCAACTCGGACCGCAAGAAATGGCAGCAGGAAGGCAAGCGCAAGCCGGTCATCCAGCCGCTGGCGCGGACCAATCCCGATACCGGCACCAAGGCCATCTATTTCCACCCGAACAAGGTGGAAAACATCATCGGCCTGACGCCCGAAGACACCCAGGACCTGCTCGATGAACTGACCGGCTATACGGTGCGCCCGGAATTCACCTATGTGCACCAGTGGCGCCGGGGCGACATGCTGATCTGGGACAACCGCTCGGCCCTGCACCGCGCCGACTTCGACTACGACCCGGCCCAGCGCCGGCTGTTGTATCGTTGCCTGGTCAAGGGCGAACGGCCGCACTGAGGGGCGGAGTCTTCCTTGCGGCGGGGCTAGCCCTAGTAGAGGAGGACGGCGGGGTGGCGCAGTGCCTCCGTTCCCATGGTCTGCCCCGTATTTCTTTAATTTCCGCTGCCGGTAAAGATGGCCCCGCCCGAAGGCGGGGCCCGGCTGGCGTCTTAGGCTGCGCGCACCTCGGTCAAGAAGGATTGGACCTGGGTTTTCAGTCTCGCGCCGTACGTGCTGAGCTCGCTGGCCGAGGCCAGCACCTGGGTCGCCGCCGCACCGGTCTGGTTGGCAGCCTCGCTGACGCCAGAGATATTGCCCGACACCTCATGGGTGCCCTGTGCCGCCTGAGCCACGTTGCGCGCGATTTCCTGGGTCGCGGCGCTCTGCTGATCCATCGCCGAGGCGATGGCGACGGCGGTTTCGCTCACTTTGCCGATGGATTCGGTAATGCTCTGAATCGATTGCGCCGAAGATAGGGTCGAATCCTGGATTTCCTTGATCTGGGCGCTGATTTCCTCGGTCGCCTTGGCCGATTGGCTGGCCAGGGTCTTGACCTCGCTGGCAACCACGGCAAAGCCTTTGCCGGCGTCGCCGGCGCGGGCCGCCTCGATGGTCGCGTTGAGCGCCAGCAGATTGGTCGGGCCGGCGATGCTGTTGATCATGCCGACGACCGCGCCGATCTTTTCAGCCGCCACGGTCAAGCCGCGTATCTGCTCGTTCGAGCGGTCGGCCTGGGCGACGGCTTCCTTGATCAGCTCGCTGGAGCGCGCCACCTGCTGGCCGATCTCCGAGATCGAGGCGGACAATTCCTCGGTCGCCGTGGCGACGGTCTGCACGTTCTGCGTGGTTTGTTCCGACGATGCCGCGACGGACGTTGTCTGGCGCGAGGTTTCCTCGGCGGTGGCGGCCATGCCCTGCGCCGTGGCTTGCAATTCGGTCGAGGCGGAGGAGACCATGTTCACCACTTCGGCGATCAACTTCTCGAAGTTCTCGACACTCACCTCGATCTCCTGGGCGCGCTCCAAATGGCGGCGTTGTTCGACCTGATGCTCGCTGCGCAGGCGATCGGCTTCCAGCATATTGTCCTTGAACACCTGCAACGCGGCCGCGATCTCGCCGATCTCGTCCTTGCGGTCCTTGCCGCGGATTGCCGTCGACATATCGCCCCGGGAGAGGCTGGTCACGTCGGCGATGCAAGCGGCGAGCGGCCTGCCGATGCCGTAGGTGGCAAGCAGAAAGCCAAACGCCATACCGCCGATCAACGACAGTGCGCCGGCGCCATACATAATGTTCATGGTGTGCGCCGCGGCTTCGACGGATTCTTCTTCCATCTGGTGGGCGACTTTGTCGGCGTGGTCGCTGACGGCGCGTATCGCCCCCCGCAGCTTGGCGGCCGCGGCTTCGTTTGCGCGGACCTGAGCGACGATTTCCCTTTGATCGGATTCGAGTATCACGCTGCCGCTTTTCTTGCGAACCAGGGCCAAGGTGTCGCCCAGACCCGTCGCATAGATCTTGTACAGGTCGTCTATGGGCGCAAGAAGCTTTGCCAGGTCGCCGCTCGCCATCTTCTTCATGTCGGACAGGCGCCCTTCCAGAAGCTTCTTCTCTTCGTCGATCGTCTTGGCCATTTCCGCGAGGTTCTCGGCGGTTGGCATAATGGCGAGACGGTACTCGGCGCGGTTGAGCGAGGCCAGATTGGTGTTCGCCCGCGAGCCATAGAGCGCCTCGGTCATGTACTCTTCCATGTGTATGCCGAGTTCGACCGTCTTGCTGGGCGACGATATCCCGAGCCAGATAATACCGACGAGGGCGGACAATAAGGTTCCGACCAGGAAAAGCACCTTTGTCCTGATCTTCCAATTGTTCATAGTCATCGAATTATCCTCTGGTCATTCAAACTAAATCGCCGAACCACAGCCTGGCTGCATAGTCGAACTGTTGTTTCGACTCTTGCGCGGGAATTTACAATAAGGATTTTCACTTACGCTTCGTCATGTCAGCCGCTCGGAAGGTGCGTGGCTGCTCTCAGGGGGACAGAGATCGACAGCCATTCGGTGTCTTCAATCTTCGCGGCGTTCACTGCAATGAATCGGTGGCGATAGCCTGGAGCCCCACCGTACGATGCCCATCGCACGATGGCGGGTGGGTCGAAGGCTGCCGCGGCGGCGGGCCGAAGCGTTTAGATGGTCGTGTGCGTCCACCATCAGGGCCTGCCCGATGCGTCGATGACTCCTGCGAGGCTAAGCGTGCACCGTAGAATGCGCCGCCGCCGAAGGCTATTGTCCGGATGGGTAAAGCGATTGACCGGAAACGGTAGGGCCTGCCGGCGAATTTATACGCCATTTATGGGGGGAAACCCTAGGGGAATGGGGTGGTTCCCAACTAGCCAGGCCGGGGCCTTTCCTGTAGAAATCGATTGTCACCGTTGCCGATGTGGATTATCGATAATTCCCTCCAACAGGGGGAGGCGACCGCCCCAGCGGACAACCGCGAGGCGGGGCATCGAATGAGGGATCGTCCTATGGCGCCGCGTCGCGACGCGCTGGTTTACGATAGGCGCCGGCCCTCGGACGGGGATCCTCGTCCAACGGAGTTTCACGGGACCAGGGGTCCCACCTTATTCAGGAGAATTTCGGCCATGAACGTCCTGGTCAAACATCCGACCCTCAAGATCACCAAACTGACCCCAAACCTCGGGGCGGAAGTGACCGGCATCGACCTGACCAAGCCGGTCGACGAGCAGACCCGCCAGGCCCTGATCGACGCGCTGCACGACAACATCATGCTGTGCTTCCGCAATCAGAAGTACACGCCTGACCAGTTCGAGGCGGCCGGTTCGCTATTCGGTCAGCTGATCCTGCAGGACCAACCTGAATTGTTCGGCCTCGAAGGTCATCCCTTCATCCGCAAGATCGACAGCCAGCAGAAGGATCACAGCGGCAAGCCGGCGACCTACAGCCCGGAATGGCACACCGATCACACGCATTACGAGATGCCGCCGAAATACACCATGATGTATCCGGTCAAACTGCCGACGAGTGGCGGCGGCACGTCGTTCTGCAACACCCGCATCGGTTACGAGCGGCTGCCCACAGATCTGAAGCAAAAGATCACCCCGATGAAGACGATCAACGTGCTGGCCGGATCGGCGGCGCGCGGCGCGCGTTCCAGCTCGATCCAGGGCATGCAGCTGGGTAACAAGCTGCAGGCCACCCAGCCGTTGGTCTGCACCCATCCGGACACCGGCACCAAGGCGATCTACTTCCATCCGAAGAAGACCGAGAACGTCATCGGCATGACGCCGGAAGATACCCAAGACCTGTTGGCCGAACTGATGAAGCAGGTCGTGCAGCCGGATAACACCTATGTGCACAAGTGGCAGCAGGGCGATTTCGTGATCTGGGACAATCGCCAGGCCCTGCACAAGGCCGGCCTCGATTTCGACAAAAGCCAGCACCGCCTGCTCTATCGCATGTGCGTGCAAGGCGAAAAGCTGAACTAAGAAAGAAGGAAGGCGCCCCGGCGATATCCGGGGCGCCTTTTTCGTTGTTGCCCTGGTGCGTCGCGAACGCGGCGACCCGGATTAGCGCCGAATGGCCGGGTCCGGCCCGGCCATAACGATTTAAAAAAAACGTAACTGCCCAGGTTTCCTTGTAATTTCAAGCCGCGCGTAGCGCCTTTTCGAGGTCGCCTGGGTCTTGGCGCAGGGCTTTGATGATGTTCCAGCCCTGCTTTCTGGCGGTTGAGAGGAAGCCGCGGATGGTGGCGAAGTCGGCGGC
>CAMCUA010000161.1 GCA_945878455.1 Asaia bogorensis
CATTTTCGTAAAGGAATTCCAAGGTGCCGACATTGCGGTAACCGATTGCCAGCATGGCGTCGCGGGCGATCTGCCCGATGCGCTGGCGTGCCGCGGGATCGAGCGCGGGTGAGGGGGATTCCTCGAGAACTTTCTGGTGCCGCCGTTGCAGCGAACAATCCCGTTCGCCAAGGTGAACGACGTTGCCGTGCATGTCCGCCAATACCTGAATCTCGATGTGGCGGGGATGTCCCAGGTACTTCTCGATATAGACGGCGTCGTCGCCGAATGCTGCTTTCGATTCGCTGCGCGCCGCCGACAACGCTCCGGCCAGGGCATCCGCATCGACGGCTACTTTCATGCCACGCCCGCCACCGCCGGCGGAGGCCTTAATCAGCACAGGAAAGCCAATTTCGGCGGCGATGATCCTGGCTTCGGCTTCGTTGGACACGGGTCCATCGGATCCGGGAACGCAGGGGATCCCTGCTGCGCTGGCAGCACGTTTGGCCATGATTTTGTCGCCCATCATGCGGATATGGGCTGGCGAGGGGCCGATGAAGGCGATGCCGTGCTCTTCTACCATAGCGGCGAAGTCAGCATTTTCGGCTAGAAAGCCGTATCCTGGATGTATTGCATCGGCCCCGGTAATGGCAGCTGCCGAAAGGATGGCATGTTTGTCGAGATAGCTTTGCCGGGAAACCGGTGGCCCGATGCAAACGGATTCGTCGGCCAGACGGACATGCATGGCATCCGAATCGGCCGTCGAATGTACTGCCACCGTGCGAATGCCCATCTCGCGGCAGGCGCGGTGGATGCGCAGCGCGATTTCACCACGATTGGCGATGAGTACCTTCTGAAACATGGTGCGTGCGTTGCCGCGCGCTATTCGATGATCAACAGGGGTTCGCCGTATTCCACAGGCGTACCGCTGGTGACCAGGATGCGGACGACGCGACCCGGCCGGGGTGCAACGATGGGATTGAATACCTTCATCGCCTCGATCAACACCAGGGTTTGTCCAGCCTTGACTTGATCGCCCACTTTGACGAAGGCATCGGCGCCTTCCTCGGGTGTTGTAAAGACGACACCAACCATGGGCGAGGTGATCAGGCCCGGATGTTGCTCATCCGGCATTTCGGCCGCAGAAGTTGGGCCCGTTGCTGCGCCTGTCATACCGAGGGATGTGGCCACCGACGCGACGGTTGTGATTGAACGGGCGACTCGCACGTGCCAACCATCGCGCCCGTACTCGATCTCAGTAAGGCCGGTCTCGTCCAATAGGCTGGAAAGCTCGCGCACCAAGTCGGCAACGGGCTTGGTGTCGGCCTTCGAACCTACTGCAGCGACTCTGCGTGTCGGGCCACGTGTGGTATCGGCTTTCGCCATATCCTCCGTTCCTGCTACTCGGTTCCGAATCCAATGTGAAATGACCGTGTTCCTCGCGTCGATGACGGTCTTTGAAGGCAAGTGGGAAGGTAAGCCCTATAGCTTCCCACTCGCTGGAACCGGCGCTATATAACATGGCGACGAAGAGGGAGAACACCTCCAATTCCGTCCACCCTTTCCGGCGGCTTGAACGCTCCTAGCCAAAGCGCCATAGTTAATTCATGAACATGGTAGAAAATATGACCTCGACCCTGCACCTTACGGTCAACGGCGATGCACGCGAACTTGCCGGGCCATTGACGGTGGCAGAATTCCTGCGGGATATCGGTTTGGACGCGCGCAAGGTCGCTGTGGAACGCAATTTAGAAATTGTGCCCAAATCGCGATATGCCGACACCGAATTGGCAAATGATGACCGGTTGGAGATTGTTCATTTCATTGGCGGTGGATTGCCCGATGACTCCCCCGTTCCGGTTCCCGATAGCTTCTGTATTGCCGGGCGGACCTTTCATTCGCGTCTTCTCGTTGGCACCGGAAAATACAAGGACTTCGAGCAGAATGCCCGTGCCCTGGAAGCTTCGGGCGCGGAAATCGTTACCGTGGCCGTGCGCCGGGTCAACGTGACGGATCCGAAGCAGCCCATGCTGGTGGATTACATCGATCCGAAGAAATACACCTATTTGCCCAACACCGCCCATTGCTATACCGCTGACGAAGCATTGCGGACATTGCGGCTGGCGCGTGAGGCTGGTGGTTGGGATCTGGTGAAGTTGGAAGTGCTGGGTGACCAAAAGACGCTCTATCCAAACATGACAGAAACACTGAAAGCGGCCGAAGTCCTTCTGAAGGAAGGATTTCAGGTGATGGTTTATTGCAGCGACGATCCGATTATTGCCAAGCGGCTGGAAGAGATGGGCTGTTGCGCCATCATGCCCTTGGGATCCTTGATCGGATCGGGTCTAGGCATACAGAGCCCAGTCAATATCCGCTTGATCGTCGAACAAGCCAAGGTGCCGGTCCTGGTCGATGCTGGTGTGGGTACGGCATCGGATGCCGCCATTGCCATGGAATTGGGTTGCGATGGCGTCTTAATGAATTCAGCCATCGCCGGTGCCAAGAATCCCATCATGATGGCGCGGGCCATGAAGCATGCGGTCAAGGCAGGTCGCTTGGCGTATCTTGCCGGACGGATGCCGAAGAAGCTTTACGCTGATCCTTCCTCGCCGCTGGCGGGGTTGATCTGAGCGTAAGGGCTGCCTGAGGACTTGGCGGCAAAGCCTATGCCGCCGACGTCCCGTTCCACCGTGTGGCGCGCGCGGTTTCTTATGTTTTGGATACCCGAACGGCTCGAAGCAGGAATGCTGGGGTATGATCGCCTAGGCCAATGACCTGCCGTTCCCGATCTGGGTCGCGCCGTGCGGGTTCGGGACGTACCTCTGATGCTTTCGAACGACCCTCGATGGCATCCTCGAACTGTCGAGGAGCTGCGGCAACATTAGATGCGGCCGCCGCGTTGCCCCCATTTAGTTCGGTGGCAGGTTGAGAATGACGAGGACTGCGGTTCCTATCGCGTTCGCGGCGATTGCCACCCCGTCGGCTACCCGCTGGCCGTTCCCGAGGAGAGGACTCTGTCTCGGCACTTGATTCATGAGGCGCCATCGTATCCGCGCCCGTCGATGTCGGCAAAATCGTGGGTGCACTCGTCGGTACCGGGGCAGATTCGCTGCCTGGCGCGCCAACGCGTGGGATCGGCCGGCCGATCAATTTTTCAATGGCCGCGATATACTTGTTATCGGCGGGGGTTGCGATGGTATAGGCGCGTCCAGCGCGGCCGGCGCGGCCTGTGCGGCCAATGCGATGGACATAATCCTCAGCGTGGCTCGGCACATCGAAGTTAAATACGTGGCTCATATCGACGATGTCCAGGCCACGGGCAGCAACGTCGCTGCACACCAACAGGCTGATTTTTCCTGCTTTGAAGGCATCCAGCGTTTCCATCCGCGCCGGCTGGGTCATATCCCCGTGTAGCTGGCCGGCGTTGAATCCGTGGCGGGTCAACGACCGATGCACGACGCTGATATCGCGTTTGCGGTTGCAGAACACTAGGGCGTTCTTCAGTGGTTCTCCGCGCACCAGATCTCGGAGAACTGCGCGTTTCATCTCTTGTTCGGAACCTGGGCGCTTATCGGCAGGGCGTGGTAGCATGACCAGGCCCTGGGTCACCGTATCGGCAACGGATGCCGGAGGCGAAACGCTGATTTCCTTGGGGTTTATCAGGAAAGCGTCGGCGAGGCGGCGGATCTCCGGCGCCATGGTTGCCGAGAAGAACAGGGTCTGGCGTATCTTCGACAACATGCCGACGATCCGTTCGACATCCGGGATAAATCCCATGTCGAGCATGCGATCAGCCTCGTCGATGACCAATACCTTCACATCGGTCAGCAACAGCCCCCCCCGTTCGAACACATCGATCAGGCGACCTGGCGTGGCAATCAGAACGTCGACACCACGGTCGACAATCCGCATTTGGTCGTCCAGCGAAACGCCACCGATCAATAGAGCTTTGGTCAAACGGTGATGTTTGCCGTAGGTCTCGAAGTTTTGGGCTACCTGGGCTGCCAATTCGCGTGTCGGTTCCAGAATTAGCGAGCGAGGCATACGCGCCTTTGCCCGGCCAGCGGCGAGAATATCGATCATGGGCAGCGTAAAGGATGCGGTCTTGCCAGTTCCGGTCTGGGCGCAACCGAGAACATCGCGTCCCATAAGTACGATAGGGATGGCTTGCTGTTGGATCGGCGTTGGCGTGGTGTAGCCCGCGTCGGCAACAGCACGCAGGACCTCATCGCTTAGGCCAAGATCGGAAAAATTCATGCTGACTGGGACGGAACGAACCGGCAAAGGTTGAAAGGCGGCAGAATAAATAACACGGGCCGGCCACGCCGCGGCGCGATCATAGGGTCTGGCGCCTGAGTGTCAACACCGCGCCCGCATCGTTCAAAGCACGACCGCCTTTTGATGCAAAGAAGATGGTAAATAAACATGCGCAATTCAAGGGGCGAATGTCATTCAGACTTCATGAGGACATAAGCCCCTGGTGCGGGTTCTATGGGCGCTAACTTGCCATCGCCTGGACGGCGAGCCGGGATTTCTTGCTTGCCTCCCTGAGATTTTGCCCATTCGTTCCAATGCGGCCACCAAGATCCAGAGTGTTCCTGTGCGCTGTTGAGCCAGCTATCGGGATCCCTGGGACGACGATTATTGGTCCAATAGGCGTACTTGGCGGCAGCCGGCGGATTGACAATTCCCGCAATATGCCCGGACGCGGCAAGGACGAAACTGACTGGTCCGGAATAGGTCTGCGATGCGACGTATGCGGACTTCCAGGGTGCAATGTGATCTTCGCGGGTAGCAACGATATAGACCGGCGTTTCCACTGTCGTAAGATCGATCGGAACGCCATCCAAGGTCACGCCCCCTGGCTCTACCAGCTTGTTCTCCTGGTACATTTTGCGCAGGTAGAACTTGTGCATGGCGGCAGGCATGTGTGTTGAATCGGAATTCCAATACAGTAGGTCGAATGGGAAGGGCTCTTTGCCAAGCAGATAGTTGTTAACCACAAAAGACCAAATCAGGTCGTTGGCGCGCAGCATATTGAAGGTGGTCGCCATTTCGCTCCCCTCCAAGTAGCCTCTTTCCTCCATTCGCTGTTCCAGGGCGCTGAGCTGCTCTTCGTCGATGAAGACCGAAAGCTCGCCAGCCTGACTGAAGTCCACCAAGGTCGTAAAAAAAGTTGCCGACAGGACCCGGTCATTACCTTTGGCTTTGAGATAGGCCAGGGTGCATGCCAAGAGAGTGCCGCCGATGCAGTAACCGATGACGTTGATATGGCGTTCGCCTGTTGCCTGTTCGATGGCATCCATGGCGGCAATAGGGCCTTCCAACATGTAACTGGCAAAGGTCATTCCTGCGAGAGAGGCGTCTGGATTGATCCAGGATATGACGAATACAGTGTGACCTTGGCTGGTTGCCCAGCGGATGAACGAATTATCCGGCCGAAGATCCAAAATGTAATATTTGTTAATCCATGGGGGGATAATCAGCAGCGGCGCCTTTGCCACCTTGTCGGTGGTTGGGTCGTACTGAATGACTTCCATGAGCTTGTTGCGAAAAATGACTTGACCCGGTGTGACGGCGATATTGCGTCCGACATGGAAGGCCTCGGTATCGGTCATCCTTATTTGCAGCTTGCCTTTACCCCGCTCCAAGTCGTCGAGCAGGTTCTGCAAGCCCTTAAGAAGGTTTTCTCCTCCTGTTTCGATGGTGGCGCGCAGGACCTCCGGGTTTGTCATGACGAAATTGCTGGGCGAAAAAGCATCGACAAACTGGCGCGTGTAGAAATCGACTTTTTGGGCTGTCTTGTCGTCCAACCCTTCGACAGATGAAACGGTCGACTGCATCCAACGGGAGGTCAGCAGGTAGGACTGCTTAATGAAATTGAATACTTCGTTTTCCTGCCATGCCGGGTCCCGAAAGCGCCGATCGCCGCGGGTGGGGGCTGCGACTGCATCAGCCTCGCCGCCCAGCATGCGCTCGGCGGTGGTTCGCCAAAGTTCGACGTAATTTTGCCACAGAGACATTTGAGCCTCGACCAGCTTGGCCGGATCGCTCATGAGCCGGGCCGACATGGTCATGAAGGCACTGCCAATATTTAACGGATCGAGGTTCGGCGAATCGTCTGTGGAGTGTTGAGCAAGGAACTCGGTGACCAGCTTCTGACTGCGGGCTGCGATGCTTACCATTGATTCTTGAAGTGTTTTTTCGCCGGAAGAATCCGTTGAAGCTACTTGATCAATCAATCGACAATTCCTTTGCGCGCACTTTAAATCCGAATGCCTAGCCGGTATCAGGTCGCATAGCCGGTGCCAAAAGCGTATATGGTCGACTGGTATTGGCGTTTGTATACTCTTAACCTATGTGAGGCAACGTGGCCTCGGGTGTCGTAACGGTGGTGGCCGGCTGGCTGCGCGCTCGTTCGTCCATCGAAAGGAAGTCCTTTGTTGCGATCGTTGTTGAGCGACGTTGGTCGATCGGGGGCCCCTAGTTCTGCGGAAGTCCGTGGGGCTAGATTAAGTTCGACGCGTCGGATGTGCTGGGCTGGATCGGTGATTTTGGGCCTGCTTCTGTCCGGGTGCTCGCGGGTTCCCGACGCCGTCAATCCGGTCGAATGGTACAAGGGAACCGTCCGGTTTTTTGCCGGTGAGGATAAGCCCGACGCGCCGGTTGCGAAGAATGGCACAGTGACGGCTGAGCGTGGTCAGTTACCGCCGGGCGCGGATCGACCGTTTCCAAATTTATCAGAGGTTCCGGAGCGCCCTCGCACATCTGGTGCCGCCGAACGACAGCAGGTCGTGGAAGGTCTGGTAGCAGATCGTGATGCCGCTCGCTATTCATCCGAGGTGGTAAGGCGCCAGTCGGAAGTGGTCAACGCGCTTCCGCCGCCTGGATCGGCCGTGGCGGCCCGTGCGCCAGTGCCGCGAAATGCCTCTGCTCCTGTTGCCGTCCCACCGCCCCCTCCGCCACCTCAGGTTGCTGCTGCTCTGCCAGCACCGCCGGTTCCGGAGCCATCCATGGCGTCGCCACCACCACCGCCGCCGACGATTGCCAGCCAGCCGGTGCCGAGGACGACGGCTGCATTGCCCGCACCGGCACCCACACCATCGCCAGCACCTATTCCTGCCGCGATCTCTCAGCAGCGTCCACCGGCTAGTGTCGACGAAACGTTCCGGGCTCGTTTGGCGCAACAACAGCAACTGCCCGCTGAGGCGGCACGGAATTCCCTGGATACAGCTGGGGGATTCGGGCCTTTGGCTGCCGTTGACTTCGATACCGTTGTGGTTTCTTCGGAGGGTGTTCGAACCGGTGTTGGTTCTCAGGGTGCATCCGCCGCCCCTAGAAACTTTGCCACGGCCCCAACAGCGCCGACACCGTCAATCGTTACCGATACGGCAGGCGAGGGCGGCGTGAAAGTGGCGACCATCGTGTTTGGCGACGGCTCATCCAAATTGAGCACTATTGATACGCAAATACTGCGTTCGGTTAGCGCTATTTATCGGGAGCGGGGCGGACGGGTTTTCGTTGTCGGCCATGCCAGCAGCCGGACGCGTACGGTGGATTCGGCGCGTCACCGGCAGATCAATCAACAGCTATCGGCGGCGCGGGCAAATGCTGTCTCTAATGCACTGATTTCATTGGGTATTCCAAGAAATGCCATTGTCGTATCCGCCAAGGCCGATACGACTCCTATGTACTACGAGGTGATGCCCAGCGGCGAAGCGGGCAACCGTCGAGCCGAGATATTTATCGACTCTTGAGGCATCGGGGTTTTATGAACCCTGACCTTGCCCCCGAAGAACGTCTCCCAAGGCTGAAAGTGTATCATCAGTTTTGGAGGAACGGATATGACGGGAATGGAGCGGGCGCGCTACACGCTGGAGTTCAAGCAGGAGGCTGTTCGTCTGGTGCGAGGCGGTCAATCGCT
>CAMCUA010000162.1 GCA_945878455.1 Asaia bogorensis
CACGGCGGTTCCTCACCGAACTTGGCGCAGCGCTCGGCCGCCAGGCCTGACGCGACCACAGACGCCGCCAAAGCGGATGAAATTCCGCCGCAGCCTCGCTATCGTAGGCACCGGCAAGCTGACCGCATAGGGAGGGACGATCATGAGTATCCGCCGCGACATCGCCTGGCAACGCCAGGATCGGCTGCAGCGATCCAGTCTGGCTTATCAATACGCCGACTATGCCTTGGGGCTGAACTACGCCTTGTTGCCGGCCGAGGTCGTGCATCAGGCCAAGCGCATCCTGCTCGACACCCTGGGCTGCGCCATCGGGGGCTACGATTCCCCCGGCCGGCCGATGTGCGAAGGGGTGGTCGGCGATCTCGGTGGCGTTCCCGAGGCGACGGTCATCGGCTCGGGTCTGCGCACCAATGCCACCAACGCCAATCTGGTCAATTGCTTCCTGGTGCGTTTTCTCGACTTCAACGATTTGAGCGCGGGTGGGCACAATTCGGATTCCCTCCCCTCGCTGCTCGCCATCGCCGAGCGGCAGAAGGCGAACGGCCGCGATTTCCTGACCGCGTTGGTGACCTGCTACGAACTGGCCGAACGGGTTAATGTGGGAATCACCAATTGGCACGGCTTGTTGGGCGAGACCCGCGCCAGCCTGATCGTGCCGCCGGCCATCGGCCCGATGATGGGCATGAACGCCGATCAGATCGCGCATGCCATCGGCATCGCCGCCTGCGGCAATGCGACCCTGGGCATTCTCGACGTGCCCGGCGAGGAAAAGCCGATGCGCAAGAATTTCCGCTTCGGCTGGGGCGCTTCCTCGGCGATTGTCGCCAGCCTTTTTGCCAAGCGCGGCTTCACCGGACCGTTGCGGGTGTTCGAGGGCGAAAAGGGCCTCAAGGAAGTCTTGCTGCGCGGCGAGGCGGATATCGAGGCGATGACCGATTTTCGCGGTTGGCGCACGATGAACGCCCACTTCAAGTACCTATGCGCCGTCGTCACCTCCCATGGCGTGCTGCAGGCGACCCTGGAAATCGTCCGCGAAAACGACCTTAAGCCCGAGGACATCGCCGAGGTCCGCCTGAAGATGAACCCGGGGGCCTCGACGCTGCGGCCGACGACGCCGGCGCTCTATCCGCGCAACGCCGAGACAGCCGATCACAGCGCTTATTACCTGGCCGCCGTCGCCATCAAGGATCGCGAGGTGACGGCCGATTCGATCCGCCCGGAAAAATTCACCGACCCGGTGATCCTCGATCTGGTCGAAAAGATCCGCATCGACGGCGATCCGTCCATCCCGCCGATGCCGAAGGTGAAGTACGTCTCCAGCATCGGCATGCAAGGCAGCGCCGAGATCGCCACCGTCGACGGGCGGCGGTTCCAGCGCACCGTCGTCATTCCGCACGGCTTCTGGGGCGGCCCGACGCTGACCGACCGGGAACTGGAGGAAAAATTCACCGCCCTAGCCGCCAAGCACTTGAACAAGCAGCGCATCCAGGACCTATTCCAGGCCGTCTGGAATCTGGAAAAGATCGACGACATCGGCAAGCTGATGAAGCTGACGGTCTTCTGAGCAGACGGCCGGACCGGCGCCCTGCGCCGGCGTTGTGCCCGACATACCGTTGTTCAAGGAACGACTCGCTCAGGATGAGATGCTGGGTTGTGCCATGCTGGCCCTCCTTCGCTGACGCTTCGGAGGGCAGCCTCGCTCTAACCTCGTCTCGGTTGTCTTACGGGCGTAAGCCGGCCGAAGCTCGAAGAGAGAAGGCTGGCGGAGGGAGTGTCCGTCGAACAATTATTCGTGAACGTCCGCTGCCGTTCATAAATATACTATTTATCAATGATTTATAACCATTCTGTCTCCGCCTTCGTTCGTTGACGTTCGCCCCAATCCGTGAAAAAGTGTGGGCCTAACTGTGGGTCGCAACTCAGCGGAGCCAGAATGAGCAAGCTGACAGCACTAAAGGTCAAGAACGCCACCAAGCCGGGGAAATACGGCGATGGCGATGGCCTGTGGCTGGTTGTCACCTCCGACACTGCCCGAAAATGGATTCTCCGTGTTCAGAAGGCCGGACGGCGCCGGGACATTGGCCTTGGTTCGGCCACTGATGTCAGTCTGCTTGAAGCCCGCACGGCAGCAGAGGACATGCGGCGTGCGCTTCGCAGGGGTGGCGATCCTGTGGCAGAGCGCAAGAAGGCCAAGATTGTTGTCCCGACGTTTCGGGATGCGGCCATTTCAGTCCACAAGGAACATAAGCCCGGCTGGCGGAACCCGAAACACGCAGCACAGTGGTTGTCGAGCCTGGAGGCTTACGCATTCGCCACGTTGGGCGACCATCCCATCAATAAGGTCGACGGCCCAATGGTGCGGGACACCTTGGTGGCGATTTGGCTGACGATCCCAGAAACGGCAAGGCGCGTTCGACAGCGGATCGGCACAGTGCTGGACTACGGTCACGCCAAGGGCTGGCGCGATGCCGAGGCGCCCATGCGTTCGATTACCAAGGGCCTGCCGAAACAGCCCAAGGAGAAAGAGCACCATCCCTCCCTCCCTTGGCAGGAAGTGCCGGCTTTCGTCGCCGACATGCCGAGGATGGCCGAAACCATTCGCCTTGCCCTGGAGTTCATAATCCTCACGATCACCCGATCCGGCGAGACGCGGCTGGCACGTTGGTCCGAGTTCAACCTGAAGGCAAAGATTTGGGTAATTCCCGCCACCAGGATGAAGGCGAAGCGCGAACATCGTGTCCCCCTGGTTCCCCGTGCCATCGAAATCCTGAACAGAATGGCCGAACTCCGCACTTTGGACGATCCTGATGCCTATATTTTCGAAGGGCAGAAGCACGGCCGGCCGCTCAGCGATATGAGTCTCACCATGCCGCTGCGGCGGGCCAACCTGCCCTTCGTGGTCCACGGGTTCCGTAGCAGTTTCCGGGATTGGTGCAGCGAAGCGACCAACACACCCCGCGAGGTCGCCGAAGCCTGTCTCGCGCATGTCGTCGGGAACAAAGTAGAGGCCGCTTATTCAAGAACCGACCACCTTGAAAAGCGCCGCGCGGTCATGACGCAGTGGGCGACCTTCGTTGCCGGCAGAAATGGCAAAGTTCTGCCGATGTCGCGGAAACGGGACCGCAATGGCTGACATTCCTCCCGTAATGGACCCCGATTACGCCCGACCGATGGCAGTATCAACATCGCCAGCGGGTACAAAAAAAAGGGGGGGGGGGGGTACACGTCATGAAGATTGCCGCCATGGTCGCGGTCGTTCTGGTTGTTGCTGGCTGCGCGGCTCCTCAACGGAGTGTGATTTCTCAGAACGCCGCTGGCGTCACCCTTCGCTCGCCGAAGGTCTTTGACTTGGGGACAGCGTCATCGAACGCGACCGCCAATCCGCTGCCGCTGCGCAACGGGCTTGCAGCTCGTATGGGAAGAACGCCGTCTTGACGTTGAGCGACACGACTGCACCTAGCTGGGTGTCGTACACATACGAGTGCCGATAGCCATTGGAGCTGCCGATTGGGCTAGGGCGCGTTTACGCGCGCCTCGGGTCGTCCGGATCGCCCTTTTTACCGTGCGGGAAAAACTCCCAATAGCCGACTTTACGACGCAGTACGCGCGAGCGCGCGAGGGTCAGCCGCCTATCCCGCGCTTCTGGATCAGGGCCACCTATTGGAGAAAAGGGTCCCATCTGGCCGGTATCGAATCGCCGTTTTGGGGCAAACGATGCGCCGCCCGAACCTGTCGATTGGCACGGGAACATGACCGGCAGCGGCTGGCGAATGTTTCATGCGCAACCTGCCGGCTTGATCAGGCAGTGGTCGATGCCAGGAACCTCAACTCGCTTCGGCAATAGGGCCTGGAACCTCTGCTAAGGGGTGCTGGATTCGCATGTAGCCTCGGGGCGCTGGGGTGGTAGCTTGACGAGCATGGCATGCGCGTATCGAGTCAGGCGCGATGCAGGAGGGCGGCATGATCGAGTGGGAACATCATATGGCCGTCCTGGAGGCCATTTCGTATCACCGTAAGCAGATTGTGCTGTACGAGCAATTCGCTACCGATCTGGAAAACGGCAAACGCGTCTTGATGGATAGCAACCCAGGCGAACCACCGCGCGACGTTTCCGCCGAGGAAGCGGCCAAGGCGCGGCGCGACGTTGTCAAATTCAAGTCTATGATCGAAGGCTACGAAAAGCTCATCGCTGACAATTCGTAATTCGGCATGCTGAAACTGGCATCTGTTTCCCGTCATCCTATAAGCGCGAGTCGCCTTGGTTGCTAGTCTCCGACGGGCGACCCTCAGCTCGATGTCCTGTCGATGTCGAGCAGCAACTCCAGCAGCCGCAAAGATTGGGATAGCCGCTGCCCCCAGCTTACCGATGGCTTCTGCATGGATCGCCATGGACGCTAGCCATGCTCCAATGAATGCGGGAGAATCAACATCGGGATCGGCCGCCGTTTCGACTGGCTGGGCGTAGAAGTCGCCAACTTGGGTTTTCTTGCTGTCCAGCAACCGCGCAATGGGGATGCGCTGGCGGTTTGTGACATCCGTGGCGACGTTGGCGGCGCTCATATCCGGTCAGTCCAGCCCGTGACAGTTTTTCCAACCGAGGGGGCAGAAGGCGGTGAAGGCGTTAAAGGCGGTGTTTCGAGTTCCACCACACGCCAAGCCGTGCGCCCGTCGGCTTCTGCCTGCTGAAACTCAAAGCTTCCGACGATCCGGTTAGCATTCTTCTTCAACAGCCAGCCCAGTTTCGAGCGATTGATCTCCCCCTTCTCCTCGACTGGGAATTCGCGCATTGCGTCGAGCAGATTGGGGTGATTATAAAGCGCCGCCTCAACCGCCTTGCGCACAGTTGTCGGTGTCGTGCCGAACACGGCATGCCACTCGGTCATCAGCCCACTAAGCGCATCGCCGTCAGGGTCATGGCACACCTGTTCCAGCAGCGCCGTCGCCGGGTCAGGGTGCCCGAGCCACATCAGTGGATGCCGGCAATAGTCCGACCACGCCCCACTGAACGTGACAATGCTGTCCACCGCCGCGCGGGGCGATCCAGCAGCACGCCACGCTTGAACGATTGTCAGCACCGCCGCCACGTAAAGACCACGCTTCTGACGGACCTTATCGACTGGAAATCCTTTGTAAGACATCGTTGCCGGGGTCGCGCAGCGCGGGTCTATATGAATCGTCAGCACGCGACGAAGCAGATCGCGTATTGGGCCGACGTTGTTCCCCGAACCAAGAAACAGGGTGCGGGTGCTGACCGTCGCCGTCTTGCTGACGCCAAGAATGCGATCTGTGATGTGTTCGGCCGTCAGCATCCGCTTGATGGTGCCGTGCGGTATCCAGTCCGTATCCATGTCATCGAATTCGATGACTGCCGGGCTGGTCATTAGCAGGGACAGAATGACCTTGGTCGCCTCCTCCGAGGTCGTTGGATAGCTGACCTTGGCGTTTCCACCCGGACCTGCGAACGCCCCAATCAGTTCGCACAAGTAGGTCTTGCCGCTACCAAATACTGGTGCTCGAACGTGAAAGCCCGGTGCATATGCCAGTGTGGGACGCACCACTGCGGTGAAGATTGCGGCAAGAGCCGCTGCCCTATCGGTGTCACCGACGAAATGAAACTCTGTGAGTAAGTCTTCAAGCAAGGTAAGGGCCGCACGGGCCGCTTCGGGTGTTGGGTCGTGGAGTACGAACTGCCGCGCATCGAACACACCAAAACGCTGTGCCGTCTTGTCATAGCCCGGCTGAATGATGAGTTCTCCGTCAGACTCCCGAAAGTAGGGCTGCCGCGCCACACCAGCCAATGGCGGCAAGTAGCGAAAGTTCTGCGCGTCAAACAGGATGGCTGCGTGTCGTGCCGGCGGATCGCAGCGGACCCAGTCTTCCGCACGCCCGTCGTATTTCTCCCATGTTGCCGCGACTGAGAGTTCACGGGTCAGAGCAGGTGCGCTGGTGGGCACGATCGAAGGGTCGCCACAGGTAGGGTCGGTCGAGACGGAAACAATCAAGCCACCGGCCTGATAATGCCGGCCACGGTTTGCCAATTCCTTCTCCGCAGCATCCACGACGCGATGCAGGTCACCCGCCACCACCCTGATTAGCGGCTTGTGTCGCGCCTCCGCATTGCGCACACCGAGAAAATCAAGCAGGGCCCGAATGTGGTACTTGTCGCGATGGGAGTGTTGGCAGCAAAATCCGCCAACAGGATATAGCTCGTCGGGTTCGAAATAGGCCGCGCCGGTGTCCAACTCGTCGGTGTGCTCATCCACCCACGGGCATGTCATGTCGTGTTTGCCAGACCCCAGCGGCGTTTTATAAAGCCCCCGCGCTTTCAGTGCCGCGACGACGGGGTTTTCCGCCGCCTTTGGCGTCAGTACGTCGTCGGTATCATTCTCGCTACCGAGCGAGGCACCATTACGCGTCGCCGCTGGTTTCGTGGTTTTCTTGGGCCTGCCAGCCGGGGCGAGTTCCAGTTGCAGACGATCGACAATCTCCTGCGGTGTGTAGCGGTTGTCGGGTTGCCATTCGATCAGACGACACTGAAATGGCGCGCCATCCTCGTCGGCATATTTGGGCTTACCGTTGATCGCCACAGGCAAGCGGGCCCAGCGGCTCAGTGGCCCCGTCGCACCCGCGTCGCACAGACCAGCGTCAATCACCGCATTGAGTAACCGCACAGCCACAGCGCCGTCGGTGAGCGGTTCCGCAAGGATGATCCCGCCTTGATGATTGCCGGGGCTTGTCTCGATCAGCCATGACAACTCAAACCCGTCGAGACGATCCAGCGGCACCTTCGTGCCGAAATCATCGAGCATCAGGAAATGGCAGGCCGCAAATTGGCTTTTACGAGCCTTAAACGATCCATCATCACCGGGGTAGAAGCTGGAACACCCAACGAAATTGTTTATGTCTGCGGATAGGATATCCGTGGTCAGATCGACGCGGCGGGCAGGCCAGCCTCCGAGGCTGGGATCGCCGCCCTTTGAAGAGACAGCGGCAAAGGCACCTTCAGGCAGGCACGGGAACACCGCAGCGACGAAATCGGCGTTCGTGATCTGAAAAACACCGCCTTCGCCGCCTTTACCGGCTTCTACTGGGTCGGCTGGAAAAACTGTCGGCACGTCCACGGGGAAAGCTGCCTCAATGCTCACAGCGGTCATGATGCCCCTCCTCGACAACGGAGGGGGCTGTGAATGCCGGCAAAGGGAGGGCCGTGCCGCTCGTCAACTGTCTCGATGAGCAGGCCGTGGCGTCGGCGAAGAATATGGCAGTAATGCGAGCACCGGACGCACCATCCGCCGGCAGAAGCCTCGATAGGGGTAACACCCTTCTCGCCGGCATGAATGAGGCTGTCCAGCAACCAAGCCGGCCGTCCAACCGCCACGATTGCCCGCTCGTTGCCATCGGCATCATGTACGATGGCGCGGATCACCCGCTTGCCGCTGCCCGCCTTCGGGAGTATTTTAAGGGTGCCTGCTTTTGTATCGACCGTTTCGCCCCCCCCGGCCTCGACCACCGGGGGGTTGCTCTTTTCGGCGGGCATATCAAGCGGCCTCCCCTGACTTCGTGGGAAGGCGCTCGGCCGTGGCAACCAACGCTTCGGCCGATTCCGCCGTGATCCTGGTGTTTTTACCCACCTTGATGGCGACGAGCTTGCCCTGGTGGATCAGCTCGTAGATCTTGGTTTTACCGCAGTCGTAGACTTCGCCATAGCTGCGCACTGAATAGAGGCGGGGCGTGATGGGGTTCTGCATGGTGGTCCTTTCCGTTTGCGGTCGACGGAGGACCCCATGAACCATTCACGGGTATTTCCGTCGTCTTGCGACCGCTAACGTGCGCTCGGAAAGG
>CAMCUA010000163.1 GCA_945878455.1 Asaia bogorensis
TCATCGCCGCCTTCATTCGACGCTGGGCTATCTCAGCCCCATGAACTTCGAGAAGGCTCGCGCAAATAAAAGAAAGGGGCTTGGCGAGGAAAAAAGAAACGTCGCATAATCAACCAGCCAAGAGAGACGTCATACCCGGGCAAGTTCACCCTTCTTCTTGTTGACATGAGACAGGACTAAATCTAAAAGCGAAACCATTATTCATGACCGCCAATGGCGGGTGGGTCCGGTGTAAGACCTACATCCATTGCGGAGTGCATGCGTACAATGCAGATCTACCTACCAATCGCCGAAATGTCCGTGAACATATTTGTCATCCTGGGCATGGGTGCATTAGTGGGCATTTTGTCAGGACTATTTGGTGTCGGTGGCGGTTTCCTAATGACGCCGCTATTGATATTCCTGGGTATTCCTGCCCCTGTCGCCGTGGCAACCGAAGCCAACCAGATTGTGGCCTCCTCAGTGTCCGGAGTGCTGGCCCATGGGCGCCGCGGCAACGTTGACTATCAAATGGGCCTGATTCTGCTGGCTGGCGGTATCGTTGGTTCGACCCTCGGCATCTGGTTGTTTACCTATCTCCGTAGTCTTGGGCAGCTTGAACTAGTCATCCGGTTATCCTTTGTCGTCATGCTAGGCACCCTTGGGTTGCTGATGTTGATCGAAAGCGTCCGCGCCACCCTTCGCAGACGAGGAAAGCGTCCACCGCCAAAGCGACACCACCATACGTGGATGCACGGCTTGCCTTTCAAGATGCGCTTTCGTCACTCCCGCTTGTACATCAGCGCCCTTTTGCCACTAGTGGTCGGCGCGATCGTTGGCGTCATGGCAGCTCTCATGGGGGTTGGTGGCGGGTTCATTCTGGTGCCGGCCATGATCTATATCCTCGGCATGCCCACATCTGTTGTAGTCGGCACCTCGCTATTCCAAATTGTCTTTGTTACCGCCAACGTGACCGTTCTACAGGCAGCAACCAATCAAACTGTCGATATTACATTGGCCCTGCTGCTCATCGTCGGTGGCGTCATTGGGGCTCAAATCGGCGTCAGGTTTGGCAGTCGTTTGCGCAGCGAACAATTGCGTGGGTTATTGGCTCTGCTCGTTCTCAGCGTGTGCAGCAAGATGCTTTTTGACCTGATCGTCTCGCCCACCGACGTCTATTCAATAGCTCCTCCATCGGAACTGTAATGCCTGGTCGCTGTTGCCTTATTTGGTGTTTATTTGCAGCAACGATGTTGTTTACCTCTCCTGCTGCCACCCAAAACTCACTCGATATCGATCTATCGGAAAATGTCGTAGCGATCACCACCGGATTTGTCGGTTCTAGTCTGCTGCTCTTCGGTGCTGCAGAAGGTCAGGGCGATATTGTGGTCGTCGTTCGCGGTCCGCTCGTTAACACTGTTGTGCGCCGCAAGGAGAGGTTTGCAGGTGTCTGGGCGAACCGTTCCGGTATGGTGTTCCAGGATATACCGGAATTCTATGCCATCGCTAGCAACAGGCCGATGGACGAGTTCCTTTCCAAGGAAACTCGGCAAGCCTATCAGTTGGGCAACGACTATCTCGAACTGAACCCGGCAGACGCTTTGGTCTCCGGACAAGTGACAGCCGACTTTCGGGCCGCCTTGATCCGCAACAAACAGCATCAGGGGCTGTACCAGACCCAACCGGGTAACGTCCAATTTATCGGCAGCCATCTGTTTCGCACACGAATTCAATTCCCTGCCAATGTCTCCGTCGGTACTTACGGCGTCGACGTATATTTGTTTCGCGATAACCGACCCACCGGCGTGCGAACAACGCTGATCAATGTGCGCAAGTTCGGCGCTGAGGCCAGCATTTACGATTTTGCACACCGTCATTCGCTGGCCTACGGTGTCCTTGCTGTCTTCATTGCCATGGTGGCAGGATGGCTGGCGAACTTCGTGTTCAGACGCTAACGACGTCAAGCGACCCGAGGCTTCAATGGCAGATACAAGAAATCGACCCGGTCCCGACGAGCGGCAACGCACATTTCTCTGTGTCGTAGACGACAGCGAAGAGCTGTCACGCGCCATCCGATTCGCTTGTCGTCGCGCCATTCATACGAACGGACGGGTCGCCTTGCTGTATGTCATGGAACCAACGGAATTTCAGCATTGGGTGGCGGTTGGCGATCTGATGCGCGAAGAGCAGCGCCAAAAGGCCGAGGAAATGGTCCAGGTGGTTGCCTCTGTGGTCAAGGCACGTACGGGCAAGACTCCAGCCGTCTATATCCGCGAGGGAAAAATCGTCGAAGAGTTGATCAACTTGATCGCCGATCCGGATGCTGGTGTCTCCTTGCTTGTCCTTGGCGCGGCAACCGGCCCCGATGGACCGGGTCCTATCGTTTCTACCCTTGTGCAAAAATTACCCGGACGCCTGCATGTGCCGGTCACTATCGTGCCTGGCAATTTAAGCGATGAGGAAATCGACGCGATCAGCTAACCAGCGGCGCGGCGCAACGCTGCGATGGTCGCGGCATAGTCCCCACCCTTAAATACGGCACTGCCTGCCACTACCACATCGGCGCCGGCGGTTATCACCGATCCCATGGTCTCGACATTGACGCCGCCGTCGACCTCCAATTCGATACGACGATCGCCGATCATTCTGCGGATCCGCCGGATTTTTTCGAGTTGCGATGGAATAAAGGCTTGGCCTCCAAACCCCGGGTTGACCGTCATTACCAGGATCAGGTCGAGCCGATCGAGTACATAGGAAAGAACCGTTTCCGGCGTCGCCGGATTCAACGAGACCCCGGCCTTCTTACCCAAGCTACGGATTAGTTGCAACGTGCGGTCGAGATGCGGGCCCGCCTCGGCATGTACGGTGATGATGTCAGCTCCAGCCTCCGCAAATGCAGGTACATAGACGTCGACGGGTGCCACCATTAGGTGAACGTCGAAGGGCTTGGCGGAATGTGGGCGCAACGCTGCCACTACGACCGGACCGATCGTGATGTTGGGCACAAAGTGCCCATCCATCACATCGATATGCACATAATCGCAACCTGCTCGGTCGATGGCCCGCACTTCCTCGCCAAGGCGTGCGAAATCTGCCGACAGGATGGACGGCGCGATTTTAATGTTGCTGCCCATCCTCAAGCCCTCACCGAGACAGCCTTAGGCCGCCTTCTCCATGGTGTCGGAATAGCTGCCATTGCACGCGGCGCTGTTGAGCTTGGCTCGCTTGAACAGGGCCTGTTGGGCTGCCGCCACACTTTCCTTCTTGCCGCGCCAAGCCTTGAGCGCACCGTCCTGGAGCGCCCGACCGTAGGAGAAGCTGACCTTCCAAGGAAGGCCGCCCATGGCATTCATGGCGTTCAGATTGGCTGACGCCTCCTCCATGCTTTGCCCACCCGACAGGAAGACAATGCCGGGTACGGCCGATGGAACATGACGCTTCAAGCACCGGACCGTCCGCTCGGCGATTTCTCGAACGCTTGCCTGCGTGGCGCACTTTTTGCCGGAAATGACCATGTTGGGCTTCAGCAGAGTGCCTTCCAAAACGACCTGCTGCAGCAACAACTCTCGGTAGACAGCTTCCAAAGCCGCATCGGTCACCGCTTCACAACGGGCGATATCATGATCGCCGTCCATCAACACCTCGGGCTCGATGATGGGCACCAGCCCGCCTTCCTGACAGATCTTGGCATAGCGGGCCAAGGCATGGGCGTTGGTGTGGATGCAGTAGGACGACGGCATACCGTCGCCGATGTCAATGACCGCACGCCATTTGGCAAATGTCGCCCCCAACTTCACATACTCGCCGACCCGGCCGGGCAATCCGTCTAGACCCTCGGTGATCATCTCCTTTGGCGACCCGGGTAGTGGCTTGGCACCGCCATCCACCTTGATCCCCGGCTGAATGCCCTCTGCACGCATCAGCTCGACCATCGAAGTGCCATCGCCAGCTTTCTGGCGAATGGTTTCGTCGAATAGGATGGCGCCACTGATATAGGAGCCAACCCCCTTCGTCCGAAACAGCAGTTCCCGATAGGCCCGTCGATTGTCCTCGGTGTTTTCCACCCCGATCGACTCGAACCGCTTCTGAATTGTGCCGGTACTTTCGTCTGCGGCCAGAATACCTCGATTATTCGCCACCAGCGACTGCGCGGTCTTCGCAAGCTTCTCGATATCCATAGAATCTCTCCAACATTCGCCTTGATCGAAATCTCACCAACTATAGCAGAACCGCTCGGCCATTCGCCGTCTCAGGGTCAACCCTTTATACCAGACCGAACAGCCGCCACGGTAGCTTCAGCCGTAATTCCAAAGTGCTTATATAGCGCGGGGGCCGGGCCTGAAGCACCGAACCCCGACATCCCGATGAACACACCCTCTTCACCGATCCAACGGTCCCAGCCCTGGCGGACGGCCGCCTCGATACCCACCCTGAAGGTGCCAGGCCCAAGCACTTGACGGCGATAGGATGCCTCCTGCTGTTCGAACAACTCCCAACAGGGCATGGACACGACAGCGGTTGGCATACCCTCTTTTTGCAAAATTTCCCGAGCCTGCATGGCAATCGATACTTCGGACCCAGTTGCCAACAGCGTCGCTTGACGCGCCCCCCCTTCCGCCTCAGCCAACACATAGGCGCCGCGCGCGCTGCGGTTCTCAGCTGCCTCTTTGCGCAGGGTAGGCAGGCCCTGCCGGGACAATGCCATGCCGCAAGGACCATTGCGGCGAGCCAGGGCCAACGCCCAACACTCAGCAGCCTCTACCCCGTCGGCGGGACGGAACACATGGAATCCGGGAATGGCCCTTAAGGCGGCAAGGGATTCGACCGGCTGGTGCGTCGGTCCATCTTCGCCAAGACCGATGGAATCATGAGTCAGCACATAGATGACCCGCTGTTCCATCAGTGCCGACAATCGCATGGCCGGACGCATGTAGTCCGAAAAAACCAGGAAAGTGCCGCTAAACGGAATGAACCCTCCGTGCAGGGCCATTCCGTTCATGACGGCGGCCATGCCATGCTCGCGCACGCCATAGTGGATATATGTGCCGGCAAAATTGCCCGGTAACACCGGATCGGCTCCGGCCGTCTTGGTGTTGTTGGAACCTGTCAGGTCGGCCGAACCGCCGATCATCTCGGGAATTGCCGCGCAAAGTACTTCCAACGCCTCCCCCGATGCCTGTCTAGTCGCCCAAGTCGGGCGCTCGGCAAGGACGCGCCGGATGTGACCATCCAGTGCGGTCTGCCAGCCCGCTGGCAATTCGCCTGCTTCGGTACGGTTGAAATCCATGCGGAGCACAGGATCGAGTGCCAAGAACCGCGCCTCCCACCGCTGACGCTCTGCGCTTCCGCGCATGCCGGCACCGCGCCAGGAGGACAGTATGTCATTCGGAATCTGGAACGCCGGATAGGGCCAGCCCAGTTCTTCACGGGCACCGGCAATCTCATCCTTTCCCAGGGGAGCACCATGCGTCGCTGCCGACCCGGCCTTCGTCGGTGCACCAAAGCCAATGACCGTACGACAAGAGATTAGAGATGGCCGGTCGTTTGACTTCGCTTTCGCAATGGCCGTGGCAATCGCATCCGGATTATGGCCATCGACCGTCGTGACCGACCAACCGCTGGCCTCGAATCGCGCCTTTTGATCGTCGTTGACGGCTAGCGCCGTATCCCCGTCGATACTGATACGGTTGTCGTCCCACAGAACGATCAGCTTGTGCAGGCGGAAATGACCGGCGAGCGAAATCGCCTCGTGACTAATACCCTCCATCAAGCAACCGTCGCCGGCGAACACATAGGTGCAATGATCAACTACGTTGTCGCCAAAGCGGGCATTGCGCATGCGTTCGGCCAGTGCCATGCCAACGCCGTTGGTAATGCCCTGCCCCAGGGGGCCGGTTGTTGTCTCTATACCGGCAGCATGACCGAACTCGGGATGGCCCGCCGTGCGCGACCCGATCTGGCGAAAACTGGCCACATCGTCGATGGTCATATCGGCATAACCGGTAAGATGGAGAAGTGCATACAACAGCATCGAACCGTGACCGTTGGACACGATGAAACGGTCGCGATCGGGCCACCGCGGTGCCGTAGGATCGAACTTTAGAAACCGGGAAAATAGGACCGTCGCCACATCGGCCATGCCCATTGGCATGCCAGGATGGCCCGAATTGGCCTTTTGCACGGCGTCCATGGCCAGGAACCGGATGGCGTTGGCCATGTCGTTGTGCGCAACCGACATCGGGACATCTCCTCTCGGGGACTATCGAACCAGGCGAATACCGAACCAAGGATGACTGCTTGGAGCCGGGTCATAGCATAGGCTCGCAGACAGGTCATCGCTCAACTTGAGGGGGGTAGCCACCATCGAAGAAAAGGTTAGGGAGCAGACAAACTAAGCTGATTCCTCTGTTTTTTGGGCATGCAGGTAATCGCGGTATCCAGCAAGGATCGTCTGCAACGCAGAAGCTGTTCCCGAACCGATTAAAGCATCTATTTCGCCGCGGCCCTCTTCCGAGTCGATGGCATCGAAGATGTCGGAGAAAAGCGTGGCAAAGACGAGATTAAAATGACCGTCCGTAAAAGCGTCGCGGCCGTCAAATTTTCCAGCTGCCTTCAAAGAATCAGTAATAACCGTATTGACGATAGCCATAAAGTTGCGTTTCCCCCTGGCGAACGGCTGAAACTTAAGGAGTAACTGGGCTAAAATCGTAAACGAGAAGGCAAGATACATTTGGTTAGACAGTATGACCTGCCATACATGGGTATCGTTGTCGGAACCGATACGTCTGAGAAGATCTTCCGCCCTGGAATTTATTTCTACATAGATTTTTTCACCCAGCAGCATAGGCAGGTATTCATCGAACCCGTTGAGAAAGGCGCGCGGAATAATTTGTCGACGGCCCATATGATCGCTCAACAAATGCGATATTTTGCCAACCAACAGGCGCAGCAAGAATTTTTGTCGACGCTTTTCGGCCGCTTCTTCCGCTTTATCCGCCATGCCGTCCAAGTGGCTGAATGTCTCGGCATCAAAAAAGGCAGCCGCAGCCCTTTCTCCTCCGTCATGTGGCTCTAAGGGAAGGGTTCTGTTGCGGACTCCCACCTGTATAGCCTTAGCCAAGGGATCCAGCCGTTGGACATCCTGGGGTAAGGGACCGTCCTTCCGCCGACGAACGGTTTCGACGACTTCCAACAGAGACCGGCAAAGACCCGATACCTGAGCATGATCCTTTTGGCTCAAGCAGGCGCTTAGTCCCTCGACAGCCTCATATAGCCGATGCAACTCACGACTCATGATGTCGTCGCTTAGTCCCTGCTCAAGCAAGGGAGTTAAGCGGTGGACCATTTGAACCACGCGCGCGACATGGCTGTTCATCCTATGTCGGTTGATCTTACCTAGGGCCTCGTCAATTTGATTCGACAGAGTCTCTGGATCCGCCGCACCGACGGAGCGGTCCCTGAGTCGGTTTGGAACCTCGATGAGTTCAGTCAAATTAGGGCGCTCGGATGTGCGGTGCCGATCCGGCCCCACGTAGTCGGAGGTCACTATGAATGGCTTGCGGCCCCGTACGAGCTGACGAATGCGACCGATCAAGAGCTCTGAAGACAACGGCTTCGTGAGAAGATCGTGATCGGCCCCCATTAGGTGGTCCGGGTTGAATGTTAGTGCATTGCTTCCTCCCTGGCCATTGCCGGCTGTAGGTGGAGCGAAGCGGAACCGGAAGGCGGCAATGGCGGCGTCGCGGTTTCCGGGGCCGGTGGCCGGTAACCGAG
>CAMCUA010000164.1 GCA_945878455.1 Asaia bogorensis
GCCAAGGTCGAAATGAAAAAAATCACCGCCATCGGGAAAAGCGGGACAACGAACCAGAGGCCACGTTGGGCATGCACGATTTCGGTCAGATTAAGCGAGCCGGACAGCAGCAGCACGGTGATGATGACGAAACCCATGGAGACTTCGTAGGACACCATCTGGGCTGCCGAACGCAACGCCCCCAGAAACGCATAGATCGAGTTGCTCGCCCATCCGGCCATCAGAATGCCGTAGACACCCAACGACGAGATGGCGAAGAGGTAGAGAACGCCGACGTTGATGTCGGCCAAAACCATGCCTTCGTCGAAGGGAATTACTGCCCAACCCACCATCGCGAGGATAAAGGTCAGACACGGCGCCATGATAAACACGACGCGGTTGGCACCGAAGGGAACAATAGTTTCCTTGGTAAACAGCTTGAGACCATCAGCCAAAGGCTGCAGCAGGCCAAAAGGCCCGACCACATTGGGACCACGGCGCAACTGGATGGCGCCGATAACCTTGCGTTCGAAATAGGTGAGATAGGCCATCGCGCCCATCAACGGCAAAACGATGACCAGGATCTTGGTAACGATCCACAGTGTCGGCCAAAGATAGCCGGTCCAGAAATCAGCCATCGGTGCCGGTCTTTCCGTCTGCGGCCAGATAGGCCTGCGTACATTCTGCCATGGTCTGTGACGCGCGGCTGATCGGATCGGTCATATAGAAGTTAGCAACGACCGAACGGAACGGCGCAGCATCCACGGGACCAACCGTTCCAAACGAGCCCCATGTCGCCGGTGCAATTGCATCGATCCTGGCGAAGAGCGGGTTGGCCGCCACCAGTGCAGCCCGTACCTGATCCAAACTGTCGTAGGGCAATGTCTTTCCCAGTACCGCCGATAGGGCGCGAAGGATCGCCCAATCCTCGCGCGCATCGCCCGGCGGGAAGATGGCCAAGCGGGCTACTTGCACCCGCCCTTCGGTGTTGACGTAGGTCGCATTCTTTTCCGTGTAGGCCGCACCCGGCAAAATCACGTCGGCACGATGCGCGCCGGCATCGCCATGATGTCCGATGTAGATGACGAAAGCCTTACCCAGCCTGCTCATATCGATTTCATCGGCGCCAAGCAAAAACAGGACTTCGACCTCGCCCGCACCTGCCGCCGCCAATATGCCGTCGGTATCGCGCCCGCCCGGCCCCGGCACGAAGCCAAGATCCAACCCGCCTACACGCGCCGCCGCCGTGTGCAACACATTGAAGCCGTTCCAGCCTTCGTCGGGCCGGATCATCCCGTTTTCTTCGGAAACACGCCTCGCCAGGGCCAATACCGCAGCACCGTCGGGACGCCGAAGAGCCCCTTGTCCGAGGATCAGCATCGGGCGCTTGGCGGCCTTCAGTACCTTGGCAAACTCATGACTCCCGTCGGCAATGGCCGAAAGGATGCGCGGATCGTTACCCAGCGCCCGATGACGATAGGTCAGATCGCGCGGATCGCCGATTCGGGCAATCGGAAAGCCGCCGCTCAGGTATCTCTTGCGGATACGCGCATTGAGAATGGGTGCTTCCCAGCGCGGGTCTGTACCGATGAGCAGCAAGGCATCCGCCTGCGCTATGCCAACTAGTGTCGTATTAAAGAGATAACCGGCGCGCTGTGTTGGGTCGAGCTTCGCACCATCCTGACGGCAATCGAGATGGGGCGAACCGAGCTTCCCCATCAGACCTTTCATCGCCAACATGGATTCACAGTCGGCAAGATCGCCTGCCAGGGCGGCTATACGTCTGCCATCCACCCCTTGCATGCGCGCGGCAATGGCCGCGAAGGCCTCATCCCATGTTGTTTCCGCCAGCTTGCCATCGCGGCGCACATAGGGCCGATCCAGCCGTTGGCGACGTAGCCCATCGCAGGCATAACGCGTCTTATCGGAAATCCATTCCTCGTTGATGTCTTCGTGCAGACGCGGCAAAACCCGCAGGACTTCAGCACCGCGGCTGTCGATACGGACATTGCTGCCAATGGCATCCAAGACATCGATGGACTCGGTTCGCTTCAGTTCCCACGGCCGGGCAGCGAATTCATAGGGCCGCGACGTCAAGGCACCGACGGGGCACAGGTCGATGACATTGGCCGATAGTTCGGAGTTCAACGCCTTTTCCATATAGGTCGTGATTTCCATGTGCTCGCCACGTCCGATGGCGCCCAGTTCAGGGACGCCGGCCACCTCGGTCGCAAAGCGGATGCAGCGGGTGCAATGGATGCAACGGGTCATGATCGTCTTGATCAAGGGACCCATGTACTTGTCGGCGACGGCGCGTTTGTTTTCCTTGAAGCGGCTGTGATCCATGCCGTAGGCCATGGCCTGGTCCTGCAGGTCGCACTCACCGCCCTGGTCGCATATCGGACAGTCCAGCGGATGGTTGATCAGCAGAAATTCCATCACGCCTTTGCGCATCTTCTCCACTTCCGGCGTGTTGGTATGCACCACCATACCTTCGGCGGCTGGCATGGCACAGGATGCCACCGGTTTCGGCGACTTTTCGATCTGCACAAGACACATGCGGCAGTTGCCAGCGATCGATAGCCGCTCGTGGTAACAAAAGCGCGGAACTTCGACACCGGCCTGCTCGCAGACCTGGATCAACGACAGACCCGGTTCGAACTCGACTTGCTGGCCATTGATGGTCAGTTTGGGCATGGCGTTCCTCAGGCAGCCTGGCTGCGGCCGGCGCCGTGGCGCAACTTGATACGCTGTTCAATGTCGTCGCGGAAGTGTCGAAGCAGTCCTTGGATCGGCCAAGCCGCCGCATCGCCCAAGGCACAGATGGTGTGACCCTCAACCTGATAGGTCACTTCATTCAAGTGATTCAATTCCTCGACCGTGGCATCCCCGGTGCACATGCGCTTCATCATACGCCACATCCAACCCGTACCTTCGCGACACGGTGTGCATTGCCCGCAACTCTCGTGCATGTAGAAATACGACAGACGCGTGATAGCACGGACGACATCTGTCGACTTGTCCATCACCATTACGGCAGCGGTACCGAGACCGGACTTCACCTCACGCAGCGCATCGAAATCCATCAGCACTGTGTCGCAGATAGACTTCGGTAAAATCGGCACCGAAGCGCCACCCGGAATAATCGCCTTCAGATTGTCCCAACCGCCGCGCACGCCACCCGCATGCTTATCGATCAACTCACGCAGCGGAATGCTCATCACTTCTTCGACGGTACAAGGATTGTTCACATGCCCAGAGATATTGAACAACTTGGTACCGGAATTCTTTTCCCGACCCATCGCGGCAAACCAAGCCGCGCCGCGCCGCAAGATGGTCGGCGCAACGGCAACCGACTCGACGTTGTTGACGGTGGTCGGGCAACCGTAAAGGCCGGAGCCAGCAGGAAATGGCGGCTTCAGCCGGGGCTGACCTTTCTTTCCCTCAAGGCTTTCGATCAACGCTGTTTCTTCACCGCAGATATAGGCGCCAGCACCACGATGCACGTAGACGTCGAAAGCCCATCCCGAACCGCAGGCATCCTTTCCAAGCAAACCCGCGTCATAGGCTTCGTCAACGGCGCGCTGCAGCGCTTGAGTTTCGCGATAGAATTCGCCGCGCACGTAAATATAGGCGGCATGGGAATTCATGGCGAAGCCGGCAACGAGGCAACCCTCGATCAACTTGTGGGGTTCGTGGCGGAGGATTTCCCGGTCCTTACAGGTACCTGGTTCGCCTTCGTCGGCATTGATCACCAGGTAATGCGGACGCGTACCGATTTCCTTCGGCATGAACGACCACTTCAGGCCTGTTGGAAATCCAGCGCCGCCGCGACCGCGCAAACCCGAAGCCTTCATCTCGTCGATGATGCTATCGCGACCACGCGCCAGCAGATTCTTGGTGCCATCCCAATCGCCACGCGCCTGTGCGCCCTTCAAACCAGCATCGAGCAGGCCATAAATATTGGTAAAAATCCGGTCCTTATCGGCGAGCATCAGTCGTCTCCCCCGCCGGCACCGGCGCCAACTTTCGTCAGCGATGTCAGGCCACCGGCCGGCTCGCAACTGTGTCGGCCCGACTGAGAACCGGCCTTTGGCGCTGCCCCGCTGCGCAGCTTGTTCAGAACTGACTGCGTCGTGCCAGGATCCAGATCTTCGTAATAATCATCACCGATTTGCATCATCGGGGCGTTGACGCAGGCACCCAGGCATTCGACTTCGCTTAACGTGAACATGCCATCGGCCGTGGTTTCGCCAAAGTCCACGCCGAGGGTTTGCCGACAGGACTGGACCACACCGTCGCTGCCGCGCAACCAACACGGCAGGTTAGTGCAAACCTGGACGTGATGCCGACCGATCGGCTTCAGATTGTACATGGTGTAGAAGGAAGCCACCTCGAACACGCGCATTTCCGGCATGTCGAGCATGTCGGCAACACACTCGATGGCGGCGCGCGACAACCAACCACCATTCTGCCGCTGGGCAATGTCAAGCAGGGGCATGACAGCGCTGGCTTGGCGGCCTGGCGGATACTTGGCAATCTCCGTCTTTGCCTGAGCCATCGATGCGTCGCTAAAAGCGAACGCTTCCTGGGAGCCCATTGCGACACCTGCGCTCATCGATCAATCTCGCCAAAAACGATATCCAATGAACCGATATTGGCCACAATGTCGGCCAGCATGTGACCCCTCGACATGAAATCGATGCCTTGCAGGAAGGCGAATCCGGGCGCGCGGATCTTGCAGCGATAGGGCTTGTTCGTCCCGTCGGAAACCAAATAGACGCCGAACTCACCCTTGGGCGCTTCGACCGCCGTATAGGTCTCGCCTGCCGGCACGCGATAGCCTTCGGTGTACAGCTTGAAGTGATGGATCAGCGATTCCATCGAATGCTTCATATCGGCGCGACGCGGGGGCGACACTTTGCCATCCGTCGTCCGATAGGCACCAGAAGGCATCTGATCCAAGCATTGCAGAATGATGCGAATGCTTTGCCGCAGTTCTTGAACACGCACCAGATAGCGATCGTAACAGTCGCTGTGAGAACCGACGGGGATATCGAAATCCATCCGGTCGTAGACGTCATAGGGCTGGGCCTTGCGCAGGTCCCAAGCGACTCCCGCCGCGCGGAGATTGGGGCCGGTGAAACCCCAGTCGTAACACTCCTCGACTGTGACGATGCCGATATCGACCGTTCGCTGCTTGAAGATTCGGTTTTTGTTGAGCAGCGATTCCATATCGTCGATGAAGGCAGGAAAGGCGTCGGCCCAAGACCGGATATCCTCGGCCAGACCGGACGGCATATCAAAGGCAACGCCACCCGGGCGGAAATAGGCCATGTGGAGGCGCGCGCCGCAGACCCGCTCGCAGAATTCCATCAGTCTTTCGCGCTGTTCGAATCCCCAGAGCATTGGCGTCATCGCGCCGACATCCATGGCAAATGCCGTCAAATTGAGCAGGTGGTTGAGGATGCGGCCGATTTCGGCATACAGCACGCGAATGTACTTACCGCGGATCGGCACCTCGATACCCAGCAACTTTTCGACCGCTAAGGCAAAGGCATGTTCTTGATTTTGCGGAGCAACATAATCGAGACGATCGAAGTAAGGCACCGCCTGTAGATAGGTTTTATATTCGATCAGTTTTTCGGTGCCGCGATGCAGCAGGCCAATATGCGGATCGGCCCGAGCAATGATCTCGCCATCCAACTCGAGGACAAGGCGGAGCACGCCGTGCGCCGCTGGATGCTGCGGCCCGAAATTCATCGTGAAATTCTTGATCTGTGTTTCAGCCATCAGGCTGTGCTCTTCGTGGGAACTTGGGCCTTCTCGTCACCCGGTAGCAGGGTCTGAGTTCCCTCCCATGGGCTAAGAAAATCGAAGCTGCGAAACTCCTGAGTTAGCTTGACCGGCTCGTAAACCACGCGCTTGCGAGCGTCGTCATAGCGCACCTCGACATAACCCGTCAGCGGAAAGTCCTTGCGCAGCGGATGGCCCTCAAAACCATAGTCGGTCAAGATGCGGCGCAGATCCGGGTGGTCGGAAAACGGAATGCCATACAGATCCCACGCCTCGCGCTCCCACCAATTGGCGCAGATGAACACACTTGTCGCGGAAGGCACCGCTTGGTCTTCGCCGACGGCCACCTTCAAACGGATTCGGTTGTTATGGCTGAGGCTGAGCAGATGGTAGACGACTTCGAACCGCTCCTCGCGATCCGGGTAATCAACACCGCAAATATCGAGCAGCATCTTGAACTGACAATTGACGTCATCGCGCAGAAACGTCAGGAACCGAACGAGCGATTCGCGCCGCACAACGACCGAAAGCTCATCCTTGATCAAACTGCTGCCCGCTATTTCAGCGGGCAGGGAATCCTTGAGGTACTCAAGCAGTTCGCGCAGCGCCAGATCCATCGATTGCCCTCGTTGCCCTTCGGTTAGCGCCTTACCCAGCTCACCGCCACAACGTACCGGTCCGCCTGATTTTCTTTTGCAACTGCATGATGCCATACAGCAATGCCTCGGCTGTTGGCGGACAACCAGGGACATAGACATCCACCGGAACTATCCGATCGCAACCACGCACGACTGAGTAAGAGTAGTGATAGTAACCGCCACCATTGGCGCACGATCCCATGGATATGACGTAGCGCGGCTCCGCCATCTGGTCATAAACACGGCGAAAGGCGGGGGCCATTTTGTTGGTCAGCGTACCGGCGACAATGATCACGTCTGACTGGCGCGGGCTGGGTCGCGGCACAATTCCAAAACGATCCAGATCGTAGCGGCTAACATAAGTGTGCATCATCTCGACTGCGCAACAGGCCAAGCCGAATGTCATCGGCCACAAGGATCCGCATCGAGCCCAGTTCACCAGCTTATCGAGCTGGGCAATAACGAATCCCTTGTCGGTCAACTCTTCCGTCACCTGGCGCAGCAGAGCATCCTGTTCGGCACCGGGTGGCAAGGGTCGGGCTGCAGCCATTGCATCAGGCGTCACTCCCACTCAAGCGCTCCCTTTTTCCACTCGTAGATGAAACCAACCGTTAGGACGGAGAGGAATATCACCATCGACCAGAAACCGAAAACGCCGATTTTTCCAAGCGTTATCGCCCAAGGGAAAAGGAAGGCCACTTCCAGATCAAAAATGATGAAAAGGATAGCCACCAGATAAAACCGGACATCGAATTTGTGGCGGGCATCTTCGAAGGCGTCAAAGCCGCACTCATAAGCGGCGTTCTTCTGCGCGTCCGGGCGCTGTCTGGCCACCAGATAGGACCCCAACACCGCCGCAACGGCAATGCCTGAAGCAACGCCTAGGAAAATCAAGATGGGCAGATAATCCAGAAGCAAAGCTTCCATTCAGAACGTCCTTCGCGTCGGCCCACGCCGCGAAGGACCCTAGAAGGTCCCCCGCACTTTTTTGCGCCGCTTCGGTTCTGCAACGCCCTTTCAGACGGTCACAGCCAAGCCCCTCGCCAAGAGGCCGCCGAGAACGGAAAATGGCGGGAGTGACGGGGCTCGAACCCGCGACCTCCGGCGTGACAGGCCGGCACTCTAACCAACTGAGCTACGCCCCCGCGGGCGGCCGCGACCATGAATGTTCGCGGTCCGGGTGAGTTAAGGGAGGGGCCGATCCAAGTC
>CAMCUA010000165.1 GCA_945878455.1 Asaia bogorensis
ATTCCTTGAAAACATCAGGTGTTGCACTTGACGTGAGAATCCAGCCCCGACAGGTCGATCATTGTGCCGGTCAGTTCCTTCCAACCTTCCTCGGTATAGCCGGAGCTGCGCGTGATCTGATTGGTCTGGTGGCATCCCACGCAGGTACCCTCGACCAGGTCCTTGCCGGCACCCGCCGGCAGCCTGGCCGGCTGATTCTGCGCCGCCGCCATGATAGGTAGGAACGCAACAGACATGAACAGGCACACAAAAGCCATCGCTGCAAACGGCAACGTCGGTCTGCGCATCGCTACCTCCCGCCTATGTGATTGTGACTTTGGAACGGCAGTATCGTCTGCTGCGCCGAGGCCGGAAGTCAATTAACAGGCGGATAACCGCCGGTCGCCTAGCGCAATGCCGCCTTGATTTCGTCAAGCCACTTTCGCTCGTCCGTGCCGACCACACCATCGGATTCGACGATACTGATGGCGCACTCGACAACGGCCACGGCTTGCTCATGACTCATCGCCTCGAAGGCGGCGAGTCCGGATTGAAAGGTCTCCTCGTCCGGCAGTAACGCCCGGATATGTCGCTCGACGAGCCCCGCGTCGATGTCCATGTCGGGGTGGGCGTTCCGGACGTATTTGATCATCATGGCCCGTTCCGCCGGCAGCTCGTTCCCATCGCAGCGGGCGATGAAGGCCAGTACCTGCAAGGCTGGACCGCTGGCGCGCAGGGCGCGAAAGGTCGGATCGTCGGAAAGGTAGCGGGCAAAAAACGCCTTGGGTTGGTCGATGCTCTCGCCGCTCGACAGATCGACCATTTCTTGAATTCGAGAAGCGCGGAAATGCTGCGGCGCATGCCGTTCGTGGCAATAGCCGCGCAACAGCACCTCGCCTGTGTCGTAGTCGCGGGTCAATCCACGCACGGTTACGCGCCGCCAACTCACCCGGTCGCCGATATCGCGATACATCATGCCATAGATGCAGCCCAGACAATCGATCCCGCCGCCCGCGGGTTTGCCGGGCATCGCCTCCTCCGGGATGGCCATTTGGGCATCCGTCAGGACCGTGGTATCGGGGGCCAAGCCCGCCGGCAACGGCGGCGGTGGTGGAATCTTCATCTCCCGCAGGTGCGAGCGCAGAAGGGCGGCAACGATGTTGGCGAATGGCATGGAAAGGGGTTTCCTCTTCCGACCCAAGGGTCATATCAAGTCGCAGCAGTGCTGTCGATCCCAGGGCGCTGTCACTTTCCATGGGCCTTGTCGCGCGGGCGCGCTAACTCCGGCGACGTAGCGCAACCCGATACACTATACCCAACGGAAATCGTCTCAGCGTCGTCTATCGCGCCGCCGCGGCTCGCCCAGGTGCGGCTTCCCACCCATCCGGCAGGTTGACGGCGGCAGAGATGGGAATCAACTGGAAGCCACGCTGGCGAATGTCTTCCAACCAGGCCGTCAGCGCCTCGATGGTGTTCTCGCGCGGATGGCCGATGGCCACCGCCAGACCGCGCCGGCGGGCCAGGCTCTCAGTCTCGGCCAGCCGCGCCCGCACGGCCGCCACATCGTCGACATTGTCCAGGAAGACATTGCGTTCCACATGCGGCACGCCGGCCTCGCCGGCCAACCGCCCGCCCACGGATCCGCCGGTGGTGCGTGAATCGAGAAATAGCAGGCCGCGTTGGCGAAGTTCGTCCATCACCACGGCCATGCCTGCCGGCTCCGCGGTGAAGCGGCTACCCATGTGGTTGTTGATGCCGACATAACCCACGAACCGGCCAAGGACCCAATCAAGTCGGCCGCGCAGCGCTGTTTCGTCGAGATCGATGGCCAGGACATTCGGCCCCGGGTCGATGCTGCGGCTTTCTGGCTCCATCGGCACATGCACCAAAAGTTCGTGTCCAGCGGCGCGCGCCGCCGCCGTCTGTCGCTCCAGCTCACCCGCATAAGGCAGGAAGGCCAGGGTCAGCGGACCGCGTAACTCGATCGTGCGCGCCGTGCGCCGGCGGTCGAGGCCGAGGTCGTCGATGACGATAGCGATGCGCGGCTGACCGGCAAGGAGAGGTATCGCCAATGCGTGCTGTCGCCAAGCTGGCAACGTGCCGGCGGATGCACTGGCCTTCGGCACCACGGTTGATGCGGCCGGCGCCGGTTGGACCGGAACATGCACCTCCGCCGGCAAGGGTTCCTCGTAAAAGGGTGCCGCCGCCTCCACGGGCACGGCAAGCATGGGCTGGCTGGTTGCCGAGGTCATAGGAGACGCCGACGGCTGACTGGCAACCACTGGCTCACGCATCGTCTGGCTCGATGGGGAGTTCGGCGCCGCTTTCTTGCCGGGAAACAGCATGCCCATGCCGTAGCCGATGCCCAACGCCGCTACGGCTGCCACGGCCCACAGGACCTGAAGATGGACACGGGGGCGCACCCGCAGGGTGGCCTTGCCCCGGCCCGCATCCAAGCCTTTACCTCTACCGCGCTCGTCGCTCACGCCGCCCGCCGCCTACCTGCTATGTCCAAGGCCAAGCGGTAACCCAGCCTCATCTCCCGGTCAACGCCGGCTGGTCCGCCGGTTCCACCAGGATAGGACCCACGGGTTGCCAGAAGCGGCGCCATCATCCCAGTTCAGGGTATCGCGCCGCGCAAAAGCCCCTGCTGAACTGCAAGGTGTGTAGCCACTCACGCAGCAAAGGCCAAAGCTACCCAATAACCATGAAGCCGATGCCAATCGTGGCCAACCACACCATCGCCAAGTACAGATCCCGGATGCCGATTTCTGACCGGGGCGGCCGCCCAGGCCTAAATCTTCACGCGGCGTAGCCTCCCAAGGCCTAAATCTTCATGCGGCGTAGCCGCAGTGCGTTGCCGATCACCGACACCGAACTCAAGCTCATCGCCGCCGCCGCGATCATTGGACTCAGCAGCAGCCCAAACCCCGGATACAGCAAGCCGGCCGCCACCGGCACGCCCAAGCCGTTATAGATGAAGGCGAAGAACAGGTTCTGGCGAATATTGCGCATCGTCGCGCGGCTGAGCCGGCGGGCCCGCATGATCCCCGCCAGGTCGCCTTTGACCAGCACGATGCCGGCACTCTGCATGGCGACGTCGGTGCCCGTGCCCATGGCGATGCCGACATCGGCGGCAGCCAGAGCCGGGGCGTCGTTTACACCGTCACCCGCCATGGCAACGACACGGCCCTCAGCACGCAGGCGGCTGACCGTGGCGCCCTTGTCCGCGGGCAGCACGTCAGCCTCGACCGTCTCGATACCCAGCTTTCGCGCCACCGACTCCGCCGTCGTCCGGTTGTCACCGGTCAGCATGACGATGCGTATACCGTCGGCGCGCAATTCGGCGATAGCCCCCGCCGCCGACTCCTTGATCGGATCAGCCACCGCGACGAGCCCCGCCGCCTTTCCATCGACGGCAACGAACATCGCCGTGGCACCCTCGCGGCGCAGTGCCTCGGCACGGCTGTCCAGTATCGCCGCATCGATGCCGAGTTCGGCCATCAAGGCGGCATTGCCAAGCGCAACCGCGCGGCCGCCGACCGTACCGGTGACGCCTTTGCCGGTTCTGGCCGCGAAGTCGGTAGCCGGCAGCAGCGTCAAGCCCTTCTCCAGCGCCGCCCCAACGATGGCCGCGGCCAGCGGATGCTCGCTGCCCCGTTCCAGGGCGGCGGCAAGGGCCAGCAAGCCATCGGCATCGCCGTCCAAGGCCTCGACGGCCATTGTCTTCGGCCGCCCGACCGTCAGCGTTCCGGTCTTGTCGACGATCAGGGTATCCACCTTCTCGAAGCGCTCCAGCGCCTCGGCGCTGCGGATGAGCACGCCGGCCTGCGCCCCGCGACCGGTGCCAACCATGATCGATACCGGCGTCGCCAGGCCGAGCGCGCAGGGACAAGCGATGATCAATACCGAGACGGCGGCGATCAGCCCATGCGCCAAGGCCGGCTCCGGCCCGACCGTCAACCACACGGCGAAGGCCACCGCCGCCACCGCCGCCACCACCGGCACGAACAGGCCGGACACGCGGTCGGCGACGCCCTGGATCGGCGCCCGCGTGCGCTGCGCCTCGGCGACCATGGCGACGATGCGCGCCAGCATGGTTTCGGCACCGACCTTCTCGGCAATCATGACGAAACTGCCGGTGCCATTCAGCGTGCCGCCGATAACCTTGTCGCCCGATCCCTTCTCCAGCGGAATCGGCTCGCCCGTCACCATCGCTTCGTCGACGGCGCTATGTCCTTCCACGACGGCGCCGTCCACCGGCACCCGTGTTCCCGGCCGCACCCGCAGGCGCATGCCCTTGTGCACGTCGGACAAGGGTATTTCAACATCGTTGCCCTTGGCATCGACCAGCCGCGCCGTCTCCGGCGCCAATTGCAGCAGGGCGCGCAGCGCCGAACCTGTTCTTTCCCGGGCGCGCAATTCCAGGACTTGGCCGAGCAGGACCAGGACAACGATGACGGCCGCCGCTTCGAAATAGACGCCAACAGCGCCATGGGCGTCGCGCATCGCCGCCGGAAACAGACCGGGCAGGACAGCGGCGAGCACGCTATAGCCATAGGCTGCTCCGGTGCCCAAGGCGATCAGCGTGAACATGTTCAAATGGCCGCTGAGGATCGATGCCCAGCCGCGTTGAAAGAACACCGCTCCGCCCCACAGCACGACCGGCGTTGCCAGGCCCAGTTCGATGCCGTGCCAGGCTCCCGCCGGCAGCCAATGACCGAAGCCCAGCATGTGCCGCCCCATGGCGACGACGAGCAGCGGCAGGGTTAGGATGGCGCCGATAGTCATCCGCCGTGTCATGTCGGCCAGTTCCAGATTTGGCCTCTCGGCAGCCATCGCGTCCATCGGCTCCAGAGCCATGCCGCATTTCGGGCAGCTTCCCGGCCCGGCTTGCACGATCTCGGGATGCATCGGGCAGGTATAGGATGCACCCGCCATGGCTGCCGGCGATGCCGGTAGTGCGCCGAGGAATGCCGACGGCTCGGCGGCGAACCGCTCGCGGCACCGTGCTCCGCAAAAATGGTAGACGGTTCCTGCATATTCATGATGGTGCGGCGTTTTTACCGGATCCACCGTCATGCCGCAGACCGGGTCCTTGACGGTCATCGGCGCCGCCTTATCGCCCCCCCCGCAGCAGGCGCCTGTAACCGGGCTCGCATTCGGCTCGCGGCGATCCATGCTCGGGCTCCTCGGGCCGGCGGTGTCAGCCACCGCTGCGCGAAATGGGGCAACATCGCCCACGAACTGAAGATATGGTCAGAGCCACTCGTGATCGCAAGGCCGATGCGCCTAGTACACCTTGAAGATCCGCGGTCGTTCGGCTCAGATGAGCGCCGATAGCTCCCGGTCGACCGTCTGGCTGTCGCCCAGGTTAAGTTCCAACAGGCGGCAAAGGTGGCTCAGGCTGGTGGAATCGATATTCGTCCACTCGAAGCCCATATAACGGCTGTTACGATGCACGATACGGCCGGACAGCCGGATGCTCTGCTGCTCGTCGAGCGGCAGTTCTACATGGCAATCCCCCTCTTTGATCGTCCCGGAATACCCGGATGGCCGCTCCAGCAGGACGCCCTTCAACGAAATATCGAGCACGTGGGTCGTCCATGTTCCATCGGGTGTCGACAAGGTTACCGGAGCGTTGAACGTCACCCGGCGAAATTTCCGCGTCTCCGGCTTGCTGTCGGTCATTCTGCTCTCCGAATCTCAACTTGCGGCCCGACCGCATCCAGCCATGGACAGGGCCATCCAGCACCGGGCGCTCGATCGTCCAATTAGCACGCACTTTTCCTGAACGGGAAAGATCGCAATTTCCCTTACTCCCATCGGAAAACTAATCTTTCCGATCTTCTATCAGCCACTTTCGTGGTAATATTACCCAAAGGGATATGGTCGATGCCCGATGCTGCGGGCGCTGAAGGGTTTTAGCCCCATGAGGTTGGACAACCCGTCTCTCGTCCTCGATCTCGTCGAATGGGTAGCGCAGTCGCCCCGGCCCTACGATGACGTGATGGACACTTGGCGCACCTCCTGCCCGCGCCTGACCATCTGGGAAGACGCCCTCGACAATGGTCTCGTCGCGCGTATCCCCGGCACCGCCTGTCAGGTGATGGTCTGCGCCACCGCGCGCGGGTTCGCCCTGTTGGCCGACCGGCGCGGTTACGTGAAGCCGGCACCGCGCCCGAGCATCACCCCCGGCACCGGTTTATCCGCCGCCTAAGGCGTCCGACAAAACTATTGCCTTCGTTGCTGGATGCCCATATGCCATTCGGGATTGGGGGATTTCCCGTCGCCGGACGATCTGGCTGGGAAAACTCCTTCCTTTCTGTGCATATTTGATGTTGCGGAGCGGGCTAGGCTCGCTGCGATTTAATCGGGAGGTCAGATGACATCGCTATACCAAAGCCGCTACGGCGGCTATCGCGTCGGCCACGGTCTGCGCGCCTTCGTTATCGCTACTGCCGTCTTTGTCCTGGCGGTCTTCTGCGACCGACAGGTCCTGGCCCAGGCGGCGCCGCCGGCCGCCGGCACCTATATGGTCATCCAGGACGGCAGCAAGCAGGTTCCGTCGCTTTCCCTGACCGTCAAGGAGATCATCGGCCAGGACATCCTTTACGGTACGCGCCGACTCGCCACAGTGGCGCAGGTGCTCGCCGACCCCAGCGGCAAGCCCGTGGCCGTGGTGGCCCGCTTCGGCGGCTATTTCGGTTTCTTCGAGGATCAGGTCGTGCTGCCGTTGGACAAGGTCAATCCCGGCAGGGGCTATCTCGACGGCACCATTTCGCCTGAAACCCTAGAAAAACTGCCACCCTGGAAGTAAGCCCCGGGAAAAACAGCCAAACCATAGCGCCGGATCGATTGATTCTGCGGCTATGCCCGGCGCTCTGGAAGCCGACAACCTCCCTCGGCTAGAACCCGAGGGAGGTTTCGCTTGGCATTCCCGATAAGGGTTGCCAAAGCCGGCATGGCGCTCGACGTCGTGTTCTGGCTGCGTGTCGTCGAACCAGCTTAGCTCGTCGAACCCTTCGAACCGGACCGCGGTGCTTCAGCCGCACATAGGCCCCACCCTTGACGCCCCAAGCCTCCCGGCTCATTGTTCAACCGCACGCGCGGCGCCCGTTTTCATGATCGTGTTTCACCTTCGATATATCGTATAGTACATTGAAATGTTTCTTCTTATCGACAACTATGACAGCTTCACCTACAACCTGCTCCACTACATGGGCGAGCTTGGTGCCGAGGTCGAGGTGTGCCGCAACGACACCCTCACCGCCGATGCCGCCCTGGCCATGGCCCCCCAGGGTATCGTCATCTCGCCAGGGCCCTGCGATCCCGACCGTGCCGGCATCTGCCTCGAGTTGGTGAACAAAGCCGCCGGCCGCATCCCCGTCCTCGGTGTCTGTTTGGGCCATCAGTGCATCGGCCAGGTCTTCGGCGGGCGCATCGTCCGCGCACCCACCCCCATGCACGGCAAGCTGAGCCGCATCGAACATGATGGCACCGGCCTGTTCGAAGGCCTGCCCAGCCCGTTTACCGCCACCCGCTATCACTCGCTGACCATC
>CAMCUA010000166.1 GCA_945878455.1 Asaia bogorensis
CTGCGCCTGAACCAGCGCGATCAGTTCTTCACGGGATGGGACATCTGGCGATTCAGCGACCATCTGATGCTTGAATCGGAAACCGGGTCCCCCGTCCAGAAAAATCCGCTAAAAATCACGGTGCGGGGAAATAACCTGGGCAGTTACAATTTTTGTCGGTTTATGAAGGAAGGCGATGCCGTATACCGGAAACCAGCCTCGGAAGATCGCGAATCAGAGGCTAAGATTGTCCCTCTGATGCTGGCGAATTTTCAATTTCGCGACGGCCATATCGTATACATAAACCACATACACAAAGATAAACCCTGGTATTAATATATTCTGGTTTATCAACAAGTTAGGTGAAGTTTGTCGAAGTGGCGTCCCCAAGGGGAGTCGAACCCCTGTTTCCGGCGTGAGAGGCCAGCGTCCTAGGCCGCTAGACGATGGGGACGGCTTGTGACGGGTCATTCCTAACAAATGGGTCCGTCCGCGACAAGGGCCATGCCATCGGGGGATTGGGCAGCCTTAGGGGCCTTCGGGATCGTCGGCGGTGTCGCCGCGCCGCGCATAGGCCGTCCAATCGTCGGTGCGCAGCGGAATTTCGTGGAATTGGCTGCCGGCGGCGTCGAGCGCATGGGCGGTGGTGTGAACGGCTTGTCCGTCGATTACCGAGGTGATCAGCCAGACCAGGTCGGGCTCGAAGACCATGGCGAGATCTCGCGCCGAGGGTTGTGCCCGGTGGCCGGGATGGGAATGATAGACGCCGATGACCCGGTCGGGACCGCCGCGGACTTCCTTTTCGACGCGCAGGCGGACGCGTGGATCGACCTCGAAACGCCGTCGGCGGTCGTCGCCGACAATGTTGTCGCTCTCGACCAGACGGCTGGCGAGTAGCCGGTCGGGCGCCTGCCAGCGGCCGACGATCAGGCCGCAACACTCCTCGGGAAAGGCTGACTCGGCCGCCTCGACGATCTGCTTGAGCAGAGGCGGCGGGAGGACGATCATGGCGCCGTCCCGACCGTGCCCAGCAGGGTGCCCGTGGCGGAGTCGATGACGAAGATGCGAGAACAGGCACCGTCCGGACCGGAACGCACGAATAGCCGTTGTCCGCTCACCGCCATGTCGGCCATGCTGCAACCGGGCGACAGCGGCAGGCGCAGGTCGCCGAAGGCGGGAAGCGGAGCGGCGAGTTCGGTCGCGCTGCTGCCTAAGGTGCCGTCGCTCGGGGCCAAGGGGCGCCCGCCCGGTCGCGCCAGGCCATAGACGAGCAACGCCAGGCCGAGGACGATCAGGATAGCCATGCCGATGACCACGGATTTCAAGGCGCGCATAGGCGGTAACTCCCGCCCGACATCGCCGCGCCGCCCGCACGGTCGCGCTGTGGCCGGGCCTCGCCGTTAAACATGAGCCAGCCGCAGAGGGCAACAGTCTTGTCAGTGACAGTGTCGGAGGCTGCCGTCGGCGGCCGCCTCGACCGGGTCCTGACCGAAGCCCTACCGGAATTGTCGCGCAACCGCATCCAGGCCCTGCTGCGCGAAGGCTGCGTGTCGCTTGGCGATGGCACGCCGCTCGGCGCCGGCGATGCCAGCCGGCGGGTGCGCATTGGTGAGATCTATGCCATCGCCCTGCCGGCGCTAAAGCCGGCCGAGCCGCAGGCTGAGGCGATCCCCCTCGACGTGATCTACGAGGACGAGCATCTGATCGTCGTCAATAAGCCGGCGGGGCTGGTGGTGCATCCGGCAGTCGGCAACCGCGACCGCACTTTGGTCAATGCACTGCTGGCGCATTGCGCCGGTACGCTGTCGGGCATCGGCGGCGTTGAACGGCCGGGTATCGTGCATCGCCTGGATAAGGACACCAGCGGCTTGATGGTCGCCGCTAAAACGGATGTTTCCCACCGCGGCCTGGCCGAGCAGTTCGCCAGCCATACGCTGGAGCGAGCCTATACCGCCGTTGCCTGGGGCGTGCCGCAGCCCCGCCAGGGCGAATACACAGGCAACATCGGACGCAGCCCGCGCAATCGGCAGAAAATGGCCGTACTGGCGCAAGGTGGGCGCCTAGCACTGACACGTTATCGGGTGGTGCGTGTGTTGGGTAGGACCAAGAGCCAAGGACTTGCCAGTATTGTCGAATGCCGGCTGGCCACCGGCCGCACCCATCAGATCCGGGTCCACCTGTCCCATGCCGGCCATCCATTGGTGGGTGATCCCGTCTATGGTCGAGCCGGAGGCAAGCGCTCGACAGCCACCCCGGCGATCAGCTTTGCCCGTCAGGCACTTCACGCTCATTTGATCGGATTTATCCATCCTGTGAGCCGCGAATCGCTCCGATTTCAATCTATTTTACCCATAGATATCAATGCATTGATCGATATATTAGAGAACACCTAAGTCATTCTATACTTGAGTATTCCACTAGGATATTATGTGTCGTAGAATGAGGGCGTTGCTGGTGCGGGAGAGACGAAGCGGGGCGGAAGCGACCTTCCAACGTCAACGGTTGGGAACCTGCCGGTGTCATGAACGCACCACTGCTCAGTTACAGTTTGTCCCCGGAAGCCAACTTGTCGCGCTACCTGTGCGACATCCGAAAATTTCCGATGCTCGAGTTTCAGGAAGAGCAACGCCTGGCTGTGCTGTGGCGCGACCATGGCGACATCAATGCCGTGCACAAGCTGGTGACCAGCCATTTGCGTCTGGTGGCGAAAATCGCCAGGGGCTTTCGCGGCTACGGTCTGCCGCTGGCCGAACTGATTGCCGAAGGCAACGTCGGCATGATGCAGGCGATCCGGCGCTTCGATCCCGGCCGGGGTTTTCGCTTGGCGACCTATGCCATCTGGTGGATTCGCGCCGCTATCCAAGAATACATCCTGCATTCCTGGTCGTTGGTGAAGCTGGGAACCACGGCGGCGCAAAAGAGGCTATTTTTCAACCTGCGCAAGCTTAAGGGTCAGATGCAGGCCATCGACGACGGTGACCTGCCGCCCGAGACGGTCGCCGCCATTGCCCACCGCCTGCGAGTGAGCGAGGACGAAGTCGTCAATATGAATCGCCGGCTGGCCAGCCAGGATCATTCGCTCAACGCACCGCTGCGCGACAGCGGCGAAGATCAGTGGCAGGATTGGTTGGTCGACGATAGTGACAATCAGGAAACCGTCGTTGCCGAAGCCCAGGAGTGGAGCCAGCGGCAGGGGCTGCTGAAGCGGGCCATGCGCATCCTCAATAGACGGGAGCGCCATATCCTGGCGGAGCGGCGGCTGAAGGAATCGCCGTCGACACTGGAGGAACTCAGCCAAGTCTACGGCATCTCGCGCGAGCGGGTTCGCCAAATCGAGGTCAGAGCCTTCGAGAAGGTGCAGCAGGCAGTGAGAAACGCCACTATCCCGGAGCGCCTGGCTGTTTAACCCCGCTGGGGCGGCGGGCTTGGGGTGGCGGCAACGCCGGAGCCGCCCGCAGCGCGGGCCAGGACGTCGCCCCATTCATCCCTCAGCTGAGATTGCAAGGTGCGGAGCTGACCGACGCGATGTTTCGCCATCATGGACAGAAAGGTCGTCACCACGGGCGGGATGAGCATGTAAAGCAGCCAGCCAAAGGCAGCGGCACCGTAAATGATGGCCAACGCGAAGACATCGCCCAGTATGGCCAGGGCGTGGTTCACGTCGTGCGCCCCTGTCCACAAGTCCATCAGCGAGGCAAAGGTCCCGGACAAATTCATGCCGCCCACGCAGAAGGTTGCGTATTTCTGCGGCGTTCGATCGACGATGCAGGCAACAACCGTCGGCAGCATGGCGAAGCCCAGCAATACAACGGACGACAGTGAGAATATCGCCAAGGCAACGAAAATGCCTGCTGTCCACATCGGCGCCCAAGAAGCTTGCTGAGGAGAGGATTGCGGTTCCAATGGCGTGACCCCGGGTGGATATCGCTGTTGCTTACCAGGTTTTCACGGAAAAGATGATAGCGATGATGATCATGGTCAGCACAACCGAAACCATGGCGGCTGCGTGTTGACCCGATTCGTCCATCTCCTTGGCGTGGGATGCATCGTCGGATTCGATGCGATCGATTTCAGCCTGGGCGGAGCGAACTTGGGCCTCCGCTTGCGTGAAGTCGTCCGTATCGCGCTGGCGTTTTGTCGCATTGTCGACCAAGTCGAGCAGTTGCGGCAGGCTGCCCAGACGAACCACGCGCGGTATGGCTCGTTCGATTTCCTGGCGGGTGGTTTTGCTCCGATATGACATGATCACCGGGCCGAGATGGCCACCCACCCAATTCGATAGGGCGAACAATTCTTCAATGCGTTCCCGCGCCTGCAACATTGACAGCATGCTGAGCATGGCCAGCGTCGCCGACTGTTCGCTGCCGCTGGTCAGTATCCGCATAAAACTGGAAACGTCCTGATCCGAACGAGCCGCGATGAAAGCAGCGATGTGGCGGTCAACCGGTCGAGTTTTGGTATCGATACGCTTGGCCGCTTCATCGAGTGCGTGCAGCAAACGCCTCACCTCGATGACGTGGTCCTTGACGATCAAGGGGCTTTGGCAAGACAGGCCAGGGTTGGCAACATAGAGACAGCGTTCGATGCCCTGGCCCATTTCCGTGCTTTGCAGGTACATGCGCAACGTGGAAAATATCCTTTCCAGCGCCGCAATGTTGGGGCGAAGACTTTCATGCTGGCCTAGCCAGATCGAGGGAATGTCGCGGGCCAGAACTTCGGCTGGGATCTGCGCTTCGTTATTGTGCAGGACTTCCAATGCGAGTGCTGCGCCAAAGCCCTCGGGCATGAAGGAAAAACCCTTGTAGCGGATGGGGCCGACCGGATCGAGAAGGATGCAGGTCTTCGTCACCAGGTAGTCGTCGCTGCCTAGGGGGTCCTGCTGGTGGGCACGCGCAATTTCCACGGCGGCCTGTACCTTGTCGGCCAACTCGGCATTCATCAGTTGGCGGCGCAGCCAGGTTTCCAATCGGCCATCGCGGATAATCGGTGCCGCATCGGTGGCATTCTGACTGAGGACATGGGCCAGCATGCGGGGCGAGAAATATTCCCGGCCGGCAAATAACAGGCCATTCTCGGCCTTTGGCGAGGCCCGATGCTGGGTTGGCGAGCGGCGCCCGCCCGCCAACCACATCTGGATATCATCCAGGGTCCAGCGGGTTTCCGGATCGTCGCCGAGCAAACCGCGCAACGGTTCGATCAGTGCCAGCGGTAGGCGTTCGTTGCCGCAGATAGCGTTGTAGGATCCGCGTTCGACCTTGGCTTGCAGCAGTTGGTCCGGCCCCCGTTCGTGGCTGGGGTTCCTGCCAAGCAGGAGAAAGACCAACGATACGCCGAGAGCATAGAGATCGTTCGACACCGATCCCGTGCCGCGTCCTGCCGCGGCGGCCATGCCCCGCTCTATCGTCTCCAAGACAGCAGGTTGGTCGAAGGCGGGCGGACAGGTGACGCAGTCGCCCAGCACGACCTCGCGCATTTCCACGTCCATGAAAAACAGGTTGTTAGGGCGGATGGCGCGGTGCGTAATACCGCGCCCCGATAGACGCATCAGGCAATGCACGGCAGGCTCGATCACCTGTCGGACTACGTCGTGCTCGTTGATCCGGGGATTGCTGCCGAAGGCGCTGGAGGCCAGCCTGCCGCCCAATGGACGTTGATAGAGAACGGCCATGCAGGATTGGCCAAGAGGCTCCCAGTTGACGATCCCCCATTCGACCAACGGTAACAGGCTGGGCATGCCGCTGCCCCGCAGGGCGCGCATCGCCTCGATGCGCGGCGGCAAACCGGGCGTGCAAATCAAGGCGAAGAGCTGCCGACTGGCTTCGGCTTGATCGACCACTGCGAAAGCGGAGGCCGACGGTGTGTCCAGCTCGTTGAGCCGGGTGTTGGGATCGATCAGGTACCGATCCATGAGGATGGAGGGGGCGTAAACGGGGGCAGTCGGCGTCGACCCAGCCGTTGCTTCTTCCGGTAGCTGCTCGGCAGCTTCGGCCATGCTGCCGATCCCCTTGCCATGCCCGTGCCGGCGAAGACTAAGCCATCAACACTTGCAAAACAATTAACCCCCGGTGCGGCGGCGACATGCGGACTGTCAGTCGACAAAGGGGTCATGGACCAAGATCGTATCGTCCCGTTCCGGGCTGGTTGACAGCAGGGCGACCGGTGCCTCGATCAATTCCTCGATCCGCCGAATGTACTTGATGGCTGTGGCCGGCAAAGCGGCCCAGGAGCGTGCACCGCGCGTGCTATCCTGCCAACCCTGCATGGTCTCGTAGATCGGTTCGACCCGCGCCTGGCGGGCCGCCGAGGCTGGCAGATGATCCAGAGTCTGGCCGTCGATGCGATAGCCGACGCAGACCTTTAGTTCATCCATGCCATCCAGCACATCGAGCTTGGTCAGGGCGATGCCGTGGATGCCGTTGACCTTGACCGATTGGCGAACCAGTACGGCATCGAACCAGCCGCACCGGCGCGGCCGGCCGGTGACGGTTCCGAACTCCCGACCACGCTCGCCCAAGCCCGTGCCGATGGCATCGGTCAATTCGGTTGGAAAGGGGCCGCCGCCGACCCGGGTGGTATAGGCCTTGACGATGCCGAGTACGTAATCGATGGCGCCGGGCCCCTGGCCCGAACCGGCCGCTGCCTGTCCGGCAACCGTGTTCGACGATGTGACGAAGGGATAGGTGCCATGATCGACATCCAGCATGGTGCCTTGCGCGCCTTCCCACAGGATGCGTTTGCCGGCGCGACGTTGGGCATCCAACTCGCGCCACACCGGTGCGGCGAAGGGCAGCACGCTCGGCGCCACCTCGGCCAGGGAGGCCATCAGTGCGTTGCCATCGACTTGTGGCTGGTCCATGCCGCGTAGAAGCGCGTTGTGATGTTGCAGCAACCGGTCGATCTTTGCCGGCAGCAAATCCAACTCGCCCAGGTCGCCAACCCGAATGGCGCGACGGGCGACCTTGTCTTCATAGGCTGGGCCGATGCCGCGTCCGGTGGTGCCGATGCGGGCGCTGCCCAAGGCTTCCTCGCGCACCCGGTCCAGGTTGCCATGCAGGGGAAGGATCAGGGCCGCGTTTTCCGCCAACCGAAGATTGGCCGGCGTGATGACAACGCCTTGAGCCCCGACGACCTTGATTTCGTTGAGCAAGGCCCAAGGGTCTACGACGACGCCGCTGCCGATGATCGACAGCTTGCCGGGCCGGACGACCCCTGATGGCAGCAGGCTCAGTTTGTAGGTAACCCCGCCGATGACCAACGTATGGCCGGCATTGTGGCCGCCCTGAAAGCGGACCACGACATCGGCCCGATTCGACAACCAATCGACCAGCTTTCCCTTGCCTTCGTCGCCCCATTGGGCGCCGACCACGACTACATTTGCCATCGTCTCTTATTCTCCGTCGGTGGGGCGAACCGCTACCGTCTTGCCGTTTACCAGTGCATGGCTGCATTCCAACCGCTGGGCATCGCCAAGGGCTTCCGTTGTTTCCAGACCAGACACTGTGGTC
>CAMCUA010000167.1 GCA_945878455.1 Asaia bogorensis
CCATCAGGCGGCCGATCTCTCGAACGCCTCTACCGTCCTCCCGGAGACGATAAAGCTCGTAACGCTCATCAAGGTCGAGCTGACCATAGTGAATTCCCATCGCAACTCCGAAGCATAACGGTGTTGCACTTGGAATGAGAATTTAGCGCGTTCCCGGTACCGCGAAGACCCTACTCGCCCGCACCTTTGCCCGGGCTCTCGATCTGCGCTTTGGGCGTATCCAATTCACGCCAGATCTGATGCCAGGCGACCTCATCGGCACCAACCTGTTCGATTTCAACGCCAACCGTTTCAACCTGACCAAGGGCCCGATCTTTACCCAGATCCTGCTGGCCGACGAAATCAACCGGACACCGCCGAAAACCCAGGCAGCTCTATTGGAAGCCATGCAGGAGCGCGCCGTCACCATCGATGGGGTCACCCATCCCCTCGGCGACCGCTTCATGGTGATCGCCACCCAGAACCCGATCGAGCATCAAGGCACCTATCCCCTGCCGGAAGCGCAGCTCGACCGTTTTCTGTTCAAACACACACTTAGCTATCCCAGTCGCGACGAGGAACGCGACGTTGTCCGCCGTCACGGCAACCGCACCGTCATGCCCGACCTGGACGCACTTGGCATCCGACCCATTGTGGGGTCTGTCGAATTGGTTCAAGCGCGCGATGCTGTCGCCGCCATACGCCTGGCCGACGACGTACTCGACTACGTTGTCGACCTCATCCGTGCCACCCGCGAGCATCCCAGCCTGCAATTTGGCGCGTCGCCACGGGCGGCCAACATGCTGGCCAGTGGCGCGCGAGCTTTGGCCGCATTGCGGGGTCGCGATTTTGTCATACCCGACGACGTCAAGGAATTGGCCCTTCCGGCGCTCCGCCATCGCGTTATCCCGGTACCGGGAGCTGAAATCGAAGGTGCCAACGCCGATTCGGTGGTCACCGATGTTCTCGACCGGCTCGCGGCGCCACGCTGAGCAGGGGTCGCATGTATCCCACCCGACGCGGATTGCTGCTGATCGCCACCAATATCCCGGCGGGGCTGGCAATGGGCATCTTCTCGCCGGGCTTGTGGCCGCTGTCCCTGGCGCTTCTGGCAGCCAGCCTGTTGGCCGTGGGCATTGATGGGCTGCGGGCCATACGCCCGGCGGACGTCGGGATCGCCGTCGCCTGCCCACCCGTCATCTATATCGGCCGCCAGGAGATGGCTCGTGTCACCGTTGCCGTGCCCGCCGGGGCACCAAGGCTGTTGGTGGAATTGATCGTCGACGTCGGCCGGCTGCTGGCACCACCCGCAGCCTCGACGCTGATGTTGGCCGCAGATGCAAGCAACGATATCGGCATCGTACTGGAACCACTGCGTCGCGGCATGGCCGAGTTTCACCGCGTCTGGTTGCGATGGGCGGGGCCCTGGGGGTTAACCTATCGACAACGCCTGCATCCGGTGAACCTTCGGATGCCGGTGCTTCCCGATATCCGTTCGGTGCGCGACGTAGCGCTCCGCTTCGCCGCAAATGAAGGCCTGCCGGGGGCACGCCCCGATGCCGGTGCGGGCGAAGGCTCGGCATTCCATGCGTTGAGGGATTACGTCTCGGGGCAAGATCCACGTGCCATCGACTGGAAGCATTCGGCCCGTCACCGTTCTCTCTTGGTCAAGGAGTTCCAAGCCGAACGCGACCATCAGATCGTGCTTGCCTTCGACACCGGACACTTGATGTCCGAACCGATGGCTGGCATGACCCGCCTGGATCGTGCCATCAACGCTGGTCTGCTGTTAGCCTATCTGAGTCTTCGCGGTGGCGACCGGGTCGGCTTGTTCGGCTTCGATTCCCAGGTTCGCACGACCCTGGAACCGGTGATGGGCATCGCCGCCTTCGGTCATCTGCAACGGGCCGCCGCTGCCTTGGATTACAGCACCGAGGAGACCAATTTTACGCTCGCGCTGACAGCGCTCCTGGCCCGCCTCAACCGCCGTTCTTTGATTGTCATTGTCACCGAGTTTATCGACACGGTGACGGCCGAAATGATGATCGATAACCTGGGACGAGCTGCGCGCCGCCACCTGATCTTGTTCGTCACCCTGCGCGACAACGAGGTCGAGGCGTTGGCGGAAGCGGAACCTTATTCTGCCGAGGCTGTTGCGCGGGCCGCCATCGCGCATGATTTCTTGCGCGACCGTCAGATAGTATTCGAACGCCTGCGCCGGCTCGGAGTCATGTGCCTGGAGGCGCCCGGTCGGCAGATCGGCCCCGAGTTGCTCAATCGTTATCTCGACATCAAACGCCGCGAACTGATCTGATCGAATATGGCCGATGACTTCCGCCTAAAAAGCACCGTCTTCCGCCAGGAGCGCGAGCCATCCTGGCGCGAGTTGGAGATACTGATTCAGCGCTGGGAATCGCGCGGGCTGCATGGTCTTAGCGCCGCCCAAGCGCTGCGCCTACCATTGCTCTATCGCGCCGTGCTGTCGTCGCTGTCCGTGGCGCGCTCGATCTCGCTCGACCGCAACCTGCTGGATTATCTGGAGAGCCTATCGGCACGCGCCTATTTTTGCGTTCATGGCATTCACACAGCGCCGCTGGCCGCCGTCCGGACATTTTTCATGTACCAGTTCCCCGACGCCCTGCGCCAATCCGCCTGGGCCATCGGGCTTGCTGCCCTGATCTTTGCTGCCGGCATTGCTACCGGCTTGATACTGACCTCAATCAACGACGATTGGTTCTTTGCCTTCGTCAGCAGCGACATGGCCGGCGACCGTACGCCGGACAGCGCGGAGGTCGAGCTTCGCACCGGGCTCTATGCCTTTGACGCAGAGCTGACGGATATGCTGAAGCTGTTTGCCGCCGACTTGTTTTCTCACAATGCGCGCATCGGCGTGCTGTGCTTCGTACTTGGCTTCGCCTTCGGCGTGCCGGTGGTGTTGCTGCTCTTTTCCAATGGCGCCACCCTCGGCGCCTTCGTCGCACTCTATGCCAGCCACGGCCTGACCTACGAATTGCTTGGCTGGATGCTGATCCATGGCGTCACCGAGATCCTGGCGCTGCTGATCTGCGCCGCCGCCGGATTGATGCTGGGTAGGGCGATGGCATTTCCCGACCGGCGACCGCGGCTCGATGCCCTATCAGACGCGGGACGGACAGCCGGTCGCCTGGCGGTTGGTGCCATTCTCATGTTTTTTATAGCAGCCCTGCTGGAAGCCTTTGCGCGCCAGTTGATCACCCCTGACCATATGCGTTGGTTGATCGCCGTGAGCAGCCTGTTCCTTTGGGGTTTGTACGCTACTGCCACCTGGTCCGATCAGGCGGAAGATGGCGATGACACCGATCGCGACGATGCTACCTGACCGGCCCGCCTCCGCGCCAGCAAGCCCACAGCATCCCCTTGCCGATGGGAACGATGTCCGTCGCCGCTCGGTGCTGACCCCGGAAGGCGTCGCCTTGTCGCTACAACGGGCCAGCCTTGGCAGTCGCTTTGTCGCCGTCAGCATCGACCTGGTCATCGTCACCGTGCTGTTGGTTGTTCCCAGCATTGCCATCGTCGTTGGCGTCCAGGCGTTCGATATGCCGCCGATTGCCGCTGGATGGAGCATCACCGCCCTGCTGGTCGCCAGCTTCCTGCTGCGCACGTTCTATTTCGCTGCCTTCGAGCTGCGCTGGCAGGGCCGCACGCCGGGCAAGCGCTGGCTGCGCATCCGCGTCATCGACCGCCACGGCCGGCCGTTGACCGCAAGTGCCATCTTCGCCCGCAACCTGTCCCGCGAAGCCGAGCTGTTTCTGCCGCTGAGCTTGCTGGCGGCCAGCAGCAGCGCCGGGGTCGACGGCTGGATCCGCCTGGCCACCCTGGTTTGGCTCGGCCTGTTCCTGGCCATGCCGCTGTTCAACCGCGACCGGCACAGGGTCGGCGACCTGATCGGCGGCACGATCGTTATCGCCAATCCAAAAGCCATCCTGCTCGACGACTTGGCTGGCATCGCCGGCGTCGGGGCTCCTGCCGAACGCTTCCGCTTCACTCCTGTTCAGTTGCAGACCTATGGCATCTACGAACTGCAGGTCCTCGAAGAAGTGCTGCGCTTGCCGGAAGGCCCGGTTGCTTCGGACACGCGCCGCGCGGTCGCCGAAAAAATCAGACAGCGTATCGGCTGGAGCAACGACTCTTTGCAAACGCAGGAGCGCCCCAGCGCGACGGACCCCCGGCCGTTCCTGGAAGCTTACTACGCCGCCCTGCGCGGCAATCTGGAGACCGGCCTGCTGTTCGGCCGGCGGCGGTTGCGCCAAGCCGCGAAGGGCTCGGTGCCACCGTCGCCGTGAGGCGCCTCAGTCGAAAACCGCGGCGGTGCGCCCGATGTCGACCCCGTCCTTAGCCATCCGCAGGTCGTAGTAGGTGACGCCCAAGACCACGAGCCAATATATCCCGAGCACCGCCGACATCGCGTTGAACAAGACGCTTCCCAGCCCAGCAACCGGCAGGGTGCGAGATATGAACCATAATACCGCTCCCATGATAGCCCCCATCAGCAGGGCCATTCCCAGCAGCCGCCAACGATTGCCCTTGGTCAGGAAGGCGCTACGGCGCCGGCTGGCGATAATGCCAGGGCGCTCCATGACCATCACAGGAAACACCACCCACAGCATCAGCAGGAAGATCACGCCGGAAACAACAAGGAGGAGGCTTCCCAGCATAATGATAACGTACCATACCAGCATCAGAACGGTGGCGGGCAGCATCACGTTCAGGCCATAGCGCAACCATTGCCCCAGGCCTTCCGGCCGTCCTCTCAGATCCTGGACTGTACCGTAGGTGACGATGGCTATGAGAAACGCATTAAAAACGAGGGACGGAATCAAGCCAAAGGCCAGCGAGCCAAAATCAATGTTCGTGGAGATGTCGGAGCCAGTCTCGAAGAAGACGCCGCTCATTGTGCCACTCGTGACCAACAGGAGCATGACTCCTTGGAAGACAACGTTCAGCAAGGTAACCGCGCCCAGGGCCATCAGATTGCGGCGAACCACATTGAAGCTGCGGCTGAGGACCGAACCGATCTCCAGCTTCGCGGTCGGCACTACCGCCTGACCCGCTCTATCTTGCTCACCCATGTTTTCCCCCTTTTTTCATTTTCCTGCTACCTATGGTAGACGCTGGCGCCGCCAATAATCCACAACGTTCGGCGGTCGATTGTTTGCGCGACCCTTGACCCACCCAAGGGCTTCATGGGAAGGGAAGCGGAGGTTATCCCAACCGACGGACCATCTTCCATGGCAGATAATCCTGTCGTCACCCGCATCCGGGCTGAGATCGAGACGACGCCGGTCGTAGCCTTTCTCAACGGCACGCCGATGTGGCCGACTTGCTCGGATTCGGCAGCGGTGGCCTATTGCCTGGCTGAGCTCGGCATCGCCTTCAAGGGGATCGACGTCACCCCCGATCCGGAATTGCGCGACGGCTTGAAGACATTCGCCAAGCTCGCGGACATCCCGCAAGTCTACGTCAAAGGGACGTTGCTCGGCAGCGGCAAGGCCGTCCGCGACTTGGCCGAAAGCGGCCAACTGGCCGACGTGCTTAAACAAAAGGGCATCGCCATAACGGGCTGAGCGTTAGACGAACCGACCCAACCGCACCGCGGTATCGCCGATCCGCCGGCGTCGGTTTGGCATAATCAGCACGCAATTATCGTAGGGCGTATGCACGCGGCGTCGTCCGTCGCGGGCAATGGTCGTGCCGGCGCGCGGGATCACTTCCATGCCGACGAAGGGTTCTTCGAAGGCGAAATCCGCCGACCTTACGGTCACTGCCTCGGTGACTTCGATAATGCGTTGCAGCGGTGGCGCATCGGGCAACCAGTCGTTCAAGGCGTCGGCCTCGACGACGCCGGTCCGCTTCAGGAACCGCAGGGTCGCCTCACGGGCAACAGCGATGGTGGCAAGATCTTCGTGTTGGCCGCATTCGACCAACAAGGCATTGCGCGGACTGGACGGATCAGCAAAGGCGCCGTAATCGCGCAATCTACGCCCGCCGGCATGGCCAGCATCGCATATAACATGCGCCGGATAGCCGACTTCTTGGGCAAACCGGCGGCCCTTGGCCAAAGGGCCGGCCAAGGCCAATGGTGCTGTCGGATGCTGCATCGAGTGAATATCGAGCAGGAAATCAACCGTGTCGATTAGCGGTCTGAGCGCACGGGCACGCCGCAGTTCCGTCGACACCCGCCCGCCGTCGAGCACGGCGCTATCCCACAGGCGATTGAAGTCTTCCTCGACATAGCGCGATGCCCGCGGCAAGGCCGGATCGAAACCGTCATAGGCATCGATATTCATAAAGCCGAGCGTCAAGCGCCCGCGCGCCGGCCGGATGCCGTTGCGAAACAGAAAATCGAGAACATGCGCGCCGCACAGTTCGTTGCCGTGGGTAATTGCGGCGACCATGACATGGGGACCCAGCGGCCCAGCGGCAAAGGTGGTAACGGCTTCGATGCCGGTATTGCCCGCCCGATAGGCGCCGATGTCGATAGGAAGCAGGCCCGACCCCGCCACCGGAGCAGCCTAGTCCTCGGGCGCGCTGGTTTGCAGGGCCAAGGCATGCAATTCCCCGCCCATGCGACCCTGCAAGGCCGTATAGACCATCTGGTGTTGCTGCACCCGGCTTTTGCCCTTGAAGGCCGTGGACACCACCATCGCCGAATAGTGGTCGCCGTCGCCGGCCAGGTCTTCGATGGTGACCGTGGCATCGGGCAGCGCCTGTTTGATCAAGGCCTCGATTGCCGCCGCCGTCATCGCCATGAAGTAAGCCCTTCCATTGCACCCATCCGCCTGTTCGGGCCGATGCTATGAAGGTAGGGCTGCCTCCGGAAAGCGTCAATGGGGTGGCATGCGGGAGATGTACGCCGGGCATCCCGCCTTCTAGGATATGTGCCGACGATGGAAGTCGGGAGTTGGCATGGAGTACATCCTGCTGAAAGGCGCCAGGATACCGGCATTGGGCTTCGGCACCTGGCCGATCCACGGCCAGGAATGCACGCGTGCCGTTGTCTCGGCCCTGGCGATCGGCTATCGCCATATCGATACCGCGCAGATGTATGGCAACGAAGCCGAGATCGGCCGCGCCATCCGGCAAAGCCGAGTCGCCCGCAACAACCTGTGGCTGACAACAAAACTGTGGCGTGATTCGCTGAAAGCCCGCGACGTGCGCCGCGGCGTCGACGAACGGTTGAGCCTGCTCGGCACAGACTATATCGATCTGCTGCTCATCCATTGGCCCGATCCAACGACGCCGCTGCGCGAGACCCTGGATGCCATGGCCGAGGCTCGTTCCGCCGGCAAAGTGCGCCACATCGGCGTCAGCAATTTTCCAGTTAAATTGATGCGCGAGGTCGTGGAAACCATCGGCGCCGATATCCTGTGCAACCAGGTCGAATATCACCCGTTGCTCTC
>CAMCUA010000168.1 GCA_945878455.1 Asaia bogorensis
GCCTGCGCCTGAACCAGCGCGATCAGTTCTTCACGGGATGGGACATCTGGCGATTCAGCGACCATCTGATGCTTGAATCGGAAACCGGGTCCCCCGTCCAGAAAAATCCGCTAAAAATCACGGTGCGGGGAAATAACCTGGGCAGTTACTAGATTTCGATAAAAGGTCCGGCATCGTCGCGCGACAGGCCGAAGGTGGTCTGCGTCAGGTCGTTGGTGCCGAAGCTGAAGAACTCCGCCGACTTGGCGATGTCGCCGGCCAGCAGGGCGGCGCGTGGCAGTTCGATCATGGTGCCGACCAGATAGGCCAATTCGACCCCCTGGGCCTGGCGCACTTCGTCGGCGACGCGGTCGATCACCGCCTTCATCATGTCCAGTTCCGCCCGCGTCGCGGTCAGCGGGATCATGATTTCGGGCACCACCGTCTGCCCTTTTGCCGCGACGGCGGCGGCCGCGCGAAAGATGGCGCGCGCCTGCATCTCGTAGATTTCGGGATAGGTGATGCCCAGCCGGCAGCCGCGATGGCCGAGCATCGGATTCTGTTCGTCCAATTGATGGGCGCGCGAGCGTACGTCTTCGAGGCTGCGCCCGGTCTCCGTGGCGACCAGGGCCATCTCAGCCTCGCCGGTCGGGATGAATTCGTTGAGCGGCGGATCGAGCAGGCGGATGGTCACCGGCAGGCCGACCATGATGGTGAACAGCGCTTCGAAATCGCTCTGCTGATAGGGCAGCAGCTTGTCCAGCTCCTTGCGCCGGCTGGCTTCGTTTTCCGCCATGATCATGGCGCGCATGTGGGTAATGCGCTGCGGATCGAAGAACATGTGTTCGGTGCGCGACAGGCCGATGCCCTCGGCGCCGAAACGCCGCGCCGTCTCGGCGTCCAGTGAGGTTTCCGCATTGGCGCGCACGCCCAAGGTGCGGAACTCGTCGACCCAGGCCATCAGCTTGCCGAAATCGCCAGTCAGTTCCGGTCGCACCGTCGGCACCGCGCCCAACATCACCTCGCCGGCGGCGCCGTCGATGGTGATGACGTCGCCCTCTTGAAGGATTTGTCCCTTGACCCGCATGGTCTTGGCGCGGATGTCGGCGATCATCTCTCTGGCCCCGGCGACGCAAGGGATACCCATGCCGCGCGCCACCACGGCGGCGTGGCTGGTCATGCCGCCGCGCGCCGTCAGGATGCCTTCGGCCGCGTGCATGCCACCGATGTCCTCGGGGCTGGTCTCGACACGCACCAGGATCACCTTTTCGCCGCGCCCGACCCAGGCTTCGGCTTCCTCGGCGGTAAACACGATGCGCCCCGAAGCCGCACCCGGCGATGCCGGCAGCCCCCGGCACAACAGCGTGCGTTCGGCCTTCGGGTCCAGCGTCGGGTGCAGCAGTTGGTCGAGCTGGTGCGGTTCGATGCGGCGCACCGCTTCGGCCTTGTCGATCAAGCCTTCCTCAACCATGTCGACGGCGATGCGCAGGGCGGCCGCCGTGGTGCGCTTGCCGCTGCGCGTCTGCAACATCCACAGGCGACCTTGCTGCACCGTGAATTCCAGGTCCTGCATATCCTTGAAGTGGCGCTCCAGCGTGCCGCGCACCGTGACCAAATCGGCGAAGGCCGCCGGCATGGTCCGCTCCATGGATTCATCGGCAACACCCTGGCCGCTGGCGACCGTAAGGGACTGCGGCGTGCGGATGCCGGCGACCACGTCCTCGCCCTGGGCATTGATCAGATACTCGCCATAGAACGCATTCTCGCCGGTCGAGGGATCGCGGCTGAAGGCTACGCCGGTCGCCGAGGTCGCACCCATGTTGCCGAACACCATGGATTGTACGTTAACCGCTGTTCCCCAGTCGGCCGGAATGTCGTGCAGGCGGCGATAGGTGATCGCCCGCTGGTTCATCCAGCTGCCGAACACGGCGCCGATAGCGCCCCACAACTGGTCCTGCGCGTCCTCGGGAAAGGGTTTGCCCGATTCGGCGGCGACCTTGGCCTTAAACTGGCCGACCAGATGGCGCCAGTCCTCGGCGCCGAGATCGGTGTCCAGGTTCAGCCCCTTGCCGTCCTTGTGATCCTCCAGGATGTCTTCAAAATGATGATGGGCGACACCCAACACCACGTCGGAATACATCTGGATAAAGCGCCGATAGCTGTCCCAGGCGAAGCGTTCGTCGCCGCTCTTGGCGGCAAGGCCGCGCACGGTCTTTTCGTTGAGCCCGAGATTGAGCACGGTATCCATCATGCCGGGCATCGAGCTGCGCGCGCCCGACCGCACCGATACCAACAACGGATTAGCGGCATCGCCGAAGCGCGCGCCCATGATCGTTTCCACCTCGGCCAGGGCGGCGTCGATCTGGCCCTTGAGATCGTCGGGATAGGCCTTCTGGTTATTGTAGAAACGGGTGCAGACCTCGGTGGTGATGGTGAAGCCGGGGGGGCACCGGCAGGCCGAGATTGCTCATCTCGGCAAGCCCCGCGCCCTTACCGCCCAACAGATCGCGCATGCCGGCCCGCCCTTCGGCGCTGCCGTTGCCGAAACGGTATACCCACTTGCTCATATTCGTTCCTCTCGCCTGGCGATCGGGTGGCGGCGCGGCTTTGCCCCCTCTCCCTGTCCCTCCCCCTCACGGGGGGAGGGGACCTTGCTGCGCCACCACGACCCATTGTCTTGCAAACGGGAGGTTGCAGCAGCGTTCCCTCCCCCCGTGAGGGGGAGGGACAGGGAGAGGGGTAATCTTGCCGCTGGAGAAGTCGGTAGGTTCAAGGGCGATAACCTTGCCGCATGCTTCTGCATCGCCCCAAGTTTCATCTTCAACGTGCCAATGCTGATGACATGGCCGCCCTACCCCTCGATCCGCGAAAAGTCAGCGACGCCGTCCAGCGCCGAGCGGATGCGCGACAGCAGCCGCAACCGGTTGCCGCGCAGGCCCGCGTCATCGGCATTCACCGTAACCTTGTCGAAGAAGGCGTCAACCGGCGCGCGCAGGCCGGCCAAAACCTGCATGGCCTCGGCGAAGCGCTCGCCTTGCACCGCCGCGGCAATAGCCGGAGTCGCCCGCGCCAAGCCGCCGAACAGCGCCCGTTCCTCGTCTTGACCGAGCCTGTCCTCGGCAACGGCACCGTCATGGGCGGCGCCATCCTTTTTTTCCTCGATGCGCACGATGTTGCTGGCGCGCTTATAGGCGGTCAGCAGATTGGCGCCATTCTCGGTCGCCAAAAATCCCTGCAAGGCTTCGACCCGGGCCAGCATGCGCACCAGATCGTCTTCGCCGCCCAATGCAAAGACGGCGGCCACCAGATCGTGGCGCACGCCTTGCTCGCGCAAGTGCACCTTCAGCCGGTCGGCGAGGAAATCGAGCAGTTCGCGCTCGACCAAAGGCTCGTCGCGGCCCATGGCGTGAAAGCTGACGCCGGACTTCGCATACAAGCGATAGGCTTCGCGGATCGGCGCGCCGAGCGGCAGGCGCAGTTTGTTCTCGACGATCAGCCGGATGATGCCGAGCGCGGCGCGGCGCAACGCGAAGGGGTCTTTCGACCCCGTCGGCTTCTCGTCGATACCGAAAAAGCCGACCAACGTATCGATCTTGTCGGCCAGCGCCACGGCAACGCTGAGCGGCGCCGTCGGACAGGCGTCGTCGGGCCCCTTCGGCGCATAGTGCTGTGCGATAGCCTCGGCGATCCCCGGCGCTTCGCCATCGTTGAGGGCGTAGTAACGACCCATGATGCCCTGCAATTCAGGGAATTCGCCGACCATCCCCGTGGTCAGATCGGCCTTGCACAACAAAGCAGCCCGCGCTGCGGCTTCAGGCGCTGCGCCGGGCACATGGGGCGCGACGCTGCGCACCAACTCGGCCAACCGCCCCACCCGGTCGCCGTCGGTGCCCAGCTTGGCGTGGAAGACGCGCTCGGCCAGCTTGCCGACCCGGCTCGCCAGCAGATGCTTGCGGTCCTGGTCCCAGAAGAACTTGGCATCGGACAGGCGGGCGCGCAGCACCCGTTCGTTGCCGGCGATGACGGCGGCGCCGTCGTCGACCGTCTCCATGTTCGCGACCACGGCGAAGCGTGCCGCCAGTCCGCCGTCGGAACGCAGCAGGGAAAGATACTTCTGGTTGGTCCGCATGGTGCCGGTCAGCACCTCGGGCGGCAGGCTCATGAAGTCCTGGCCGATGCGCCCGATGCGCACCACCGGCCATTCGACCAAGCCCGCCACCTCGTCGAGCAGACCGGCGTCGTCCTTCACTGTCAGGCCAAGGGCAGCAGCCAGTTCGGCGGCGCGACCTTTGATCAGCGCCCGGCGCTCAGCCGGATCGAGCATCACCTTGGCCGCGCCCAGGCGCTGCTTGTAGTCGCTAAAGCCGCTGACGCTGAACGCTTGCGGCGCCATGAAGCGGTGGCCGCGCGTCGTATCCCCCGCCGCTATCGGCCCGAAGTTCACCGGCACCACCGCACCGTCGAGCAGGCAGAGAATGGACTGAATGGGCCGTACCCAGCGCACCCGATGGCCGGCCCAGCGCATGGACTTGGGCCACGGCAGCGCCGTCAGCGCCGCCTCGACGATGGCGACCAGGATATCGCGGACCGGACCGCCCTTCTTCTCAACGATGGCGATCAGGAAGGTACCCTTCGGTGTCTGCTGTTCGCTGGCCTGCTCGCGGCTCATTCCGACGGAACCAAGGAAGCCGTCGATGGCCTTTTGCGGCGCATCAGTGCGCGGGCCGCGCCGTTCTTCGCGGACATCGGGCTGACGCTCGGGCAGGTCGGCGACGACGAGGGCCAGGCGGCGCGGCGTGACGAAGGCCGCGGCCTTGCCATGCACCAGGCCGGCATCCACCAACCCCTTGGTAACCAGACGTAGGAGATCCTCGGCGGCGCGTGCCTGCATGCGGGCGGGGATTTCTTCCGAGAGGATTTCGAGTAGCAGTTCGGCCATGACCGGTTCAGCCCGCGCCGGCGGCGATGCCGCGCGACGTCAGCCAGGCCTCGCAGCAGCCCTTGGCCAAGGCGCGGACGCGGCCGATATAGGCGGCGCGCTCGGTGACGCTGATGACGCCGCGCGCATCCATCATGTTGAACAGGTGACTGGCCTTCAGGCAATGTTCGTAGGCCGGCAACGGATAGGGCTTGGCCTGCGCCAGCAGCGCCTGGCACTGGACTTCCGCATCGTGGAAGTGACGTGCCAGGATGGTCGTGTCGGCGAGTTCGAAGTTATAGGCCGAATGCTCCCGTTCGGCCTGCAGGAAGACATCGCCATAACTGATGCCGCCCTGGCCCTTCGGCAGCCCGTTCCAATCCAGGTCGTAGACGTTCTCGACGCCTTGCACATACATGGCCAGGCGTTCCAGGCCATAGGTTAGCTCGGCGGCCACTGGATCGCACTCGAAGCCGCCGACCTGCTGGAAATAGGTGAACTGGCTGACTTCCATGCCGTCGCACCAGACTTCCCAGCCCAGTCCCCAGGCGCCCAACGTCGGGCTCTCCCAGTCGTCCTCGACGAAACGGATGTCATGGGCGGCGGAATCGATGCCCAGACGGCGCAGGCTCTCCAGGTAAAGCTGCTGGACATCCGGCGGCGACGGCTTCAGCAGCACCTGAAACTGATAGTAGTGCTGCAAGCGGTTGGGGTTCTCGCCATAGCGCCCGTCCGTCGGCCGCCGCGACGGCTGCACATAGGCTGCCTTCCACGGGTCCGGTCCGAGGGCGCGCAGCGTCGTCGCCGGGTGGAACGTGCCGGCCCCGACCTCCATGTCGAACGGCTGCAGGATGACGCAACCCTGCTCCGCCCAATAGGCCTGGAGTGTCAGGATAAGCGACTGAAAACAGTTGGCTTTGGCTATGTCGGATCGATCCGCCATCATGCGCGTTGAGCATCCGGTTGCGGCGCGGCGACCATACTGAGGGCTCTCCAAGGGGTCAAGCAACGCTGCGCCCCAACAGCGGTGGCATCGCCCCCCTCTCCCTGTCCCTCCCCCTCGCAGGGGGAGGGAACCATGATGCAGCATCGCGACCTAGCGTCATCGTGCCGGGAAGCGGACACAGCGTCCCCTCCCCCCGCGAGGGGGAGGGACAGGGAGAGGGGGAAATGCATCCTGTGCACCAACCGACTGCTCGTCATCGCCGGCGCGGGCAATCGGCGCGCGCGCAGGGTGCGGCAGCGGCCGGCGCATAGTCGCCGCACAGTCCGCAGGCGATCAAATCCTCGACCCGGCCGGTTCCTCGCGGCTTGTCTTGCACCAGCGGTTTGGCTTGGGCCCGCGCCGAGGCCCGGTTGATCCAACGGAAGCCGTACCAGACGGCGAAAGCCACCGCCGCCGTCAGGATGATTTCCGTAAAACTCAGCATCGATTGCGTCGCCCCTTAAAGTCCAATGCGCCCCCACCACAGCCGTTCCTCAACGGCGCTCAGCCCCGCCGCCATCCAGCGTTCCGCGCCGGCCCCCGTCGCTGCCTCGCCGCTCCAGCCGCCCAGCCAGCGCGGCCAGAGGCGCGCTCCGCCCACCGGGCGCAGGCGAACCTTGTCGCCGAAGCGCTGGCGCAGGATGCCGCGCAGGTCGCCCAGGCCGTCGATCAAACCCAGCTCCAAGGCCCGCCGCCCGGTCCAGAATTCGCCATTGAACAGGATGTCGTCGGCGGCCTTCAGCCGACCGCCGCGGCGTTCGCGGACGTGCTGCTTGAAAGCGTCGTGAACATCCGCCTGGATCGCCTTCAGGCGCTCGACATCCTCGGGATCCTCGCGGGAAAACGGGTCGAGCATGGCCTTGTTGTCGCCCGCCGTATGCAGCCGGCGTTCGATGCCAAGGCGCCGAATCAGCCCGGTGAATCCGAAACCGCCGGAAACCACGCCGATGGAACCGACGATGGAACTGCTATCGGCGAAAATCTCGTCGGCGGCGCAGGCCAGCCAATAGCCGCCGGAGGCCGCCGCATCCTCGACGAAGGCGATCACCGACACCGATTTCTCCACCGACAGCGCCCGGATGCGCCGGGCGATCAGCGCCGACTGCACTGGCGAGCCGCCCGGCGAATTGATCAACAGCGCCACGGCCGCCAGTCCGGAAGGGCGAAAGGCGCGCTCAATGGGATCGGCCAGGGCCGCCATGCTCATCCCCCGGCGCGCCATCCCGACCGAGCCGATGACGCCCGACAGCCGCAGCACGGTGACCAGCGGCGGCGGGTTGCGGAAACGTTCGATGGGCAGACGGGCCAGCAGGGCACGAAAATCCATGGCGGAGGGCGTTCCCGGGGTCTGTGGAACTTCATTCACGGGTGGCATTCCTTGCTTTGCGGCGTTGCGTCGCGCCGCGTCCCAGCGCGCAACCCTTCGCTTGGCGCAGTATGCCTTGAACCGCCTCGGTAAAGCCACCGTCCGGACCGTGCAGGATCAGGCCGGGATGCAAGGTCAGGGGTGATTTGTCGCCCTTGCGGGCGGTGAC
>CAMCUA010000169.1 GCA_945878455.1 Asaia bogorensis
CGCAGATTTACACCCATATCCTCGACCAGCGACTGAAGGATCTCGTGTCGCGGGCCCATCCGTTGGCTCGACAGTGATCCTTCATCCGTTGGCCACCAGGGTCAATTTCTTCACCGGCCGGGAAGAAATGTCCTGGCAACGCTGCCGCCCGTTGGGCTAGAAGGCCGCATGCATCACTTCCTCGACTTTGAAAAGCCAATCGCCGAGCTGGAAGGGAAGATCGAGGAGCTGCGCCATTTGCACAGCTCCGGAGAGGTCAATATTGCCGACGAGGTTGGCAAATTGCAGATCAACCTCAACCGACGTCTGCGCCAGATGTACACCAAGTTGACGCCCTGGCAAAAAACCCAGGTGGCTCGGCATCCCAGCCGTCCGCACGCCTTGGACTACATTGCGGGCTTGGTTGATGAATTCACGCCACTGGCCGGCGACCGCCTGTTTGCCGAGGATCGCGCCATCGTGGGCGGATTGGGACGCCTGCGCGGACGCTCGCTGGTGGTCATCGGTCACGAGAAGGGGTCCGACACGGAAAGCCGAGTCCGCCACGGCTTTGGCATGGCCCGGCCGGAGGGCTATCGCAAGGCGCAGCGTCTGATGGCGCTGGCTGACCGCTTTGGCCTGCCGGTGCTGACCCTGGTCGACACCACGGGTGCCTATCCCGGTGTGGATGCTGAAGCGCGCGGCCAGGCAGAAGCAATTGCCCGGTCCATAGACGTTTGCCTTGGCCTGAGGGTCCCTAGTGTCAGCATCATCATCGGTGAAGGCGGCTCTGGCGGCGCCATTGCGCTCGCCGTCGCCAACAAGGTGATGATGTTGGAGCATGCCGTGTATTCGGTGATCTCGCCCGAGGGCTGCGCCTCGATTTTATGGCGTGACGGCTCTGCTGCCGAGCAGGCAGCCGAAGCCTTGAAGATCACGGCTCAGGATCTGCTCAAACTTGGCGTGATCGATGGCGTGATCATGGAGCCGCTCGGCGGTGCGCATCGCGATAAGGCGGCAACCATCGCCGCTGTCGGCGATGCTGTCGAACAAGCCTTACAGGACATGGACGGCATGGAGGCCGGCGTGCTGAAGGCGCGGCGCCGGGAAAAGTTCCTGGAAATGGGCAAACGCGGACTGGGTTGACGACCGGTCGTTCCGCTCAAAGTTCGCCTGCTTACGAGACCTTGCCGTGACAATGCTTGTATTTGCGGCCTGAACCGCAGGGGCACAACGAATTGCGCGAAACCCGGCCCCAGGTCGTTGGATCGCTGGGATCGGCGGAACGCGAAGACTGACGATTGCGCATGGTAAGCGTCTGCGTGCCTCCCTCGCCATTGCCATCCGCATCGGCCATCTGCAAGGCGGGGTCTTCGCGGGTTTCGCGCATGTCGCGCTGCGCGGGTTGCGGCAACAGGTCTTCCGGCGGTGCGATACGCAACTCGACGTGACAGAGTACGGTCGTCACCCGCTCGCGCAGCGCGGTGAGCATTTCTTCGAAGATATTGAAGGATTCGCGCTTGTATTCGTTCAAGGGATCCTTCTGCGCATAAGCGCGCAGACCGATACCGTGGCGCAGGTGATCGAGCGTCAGTAGATGCTCTTTCCATACCTGATCCAGAATCTGCAGCAACAGGCTCTTCTCGACGCTGCGCATGATCTCGGGGCCATAATTAGCTCCCTTTTCTGCCATCTTGCTGTCCGCCGCATTGAGCAAGCGTTCGAGAATTTCGGCGTCGGCGATGCCTTCTTCCTTGGCCCAGTCTTGGATTGGCAGGTTGAGGCCGGTAATGCGCTGATATTCGGCGTGCAGGGCATGGGTGTCCCACTGCTCTGCATAGGCTTTCTCGGGAATGAACCGGGTCACCATCTCTTCGATGACGTGATGGCGCATCTCGGCGATGTTGGTCGAGACGTCCTCGGTCGACATCAGTTCCTTGCGCTGCTCGTAAATGACCTTGCGCTGATCGTTCATGACATCATCGAAGCGCAGCAGGTTCTTGCGTATTTCGAAGTTGCGTTCTTCGACTTTGGTCTGTGCCTTGGCCAGGGCCTTGTTGACCCAGGGATGAACGATGGCCTCACCTTCTTCGAGACCCAAACGCTTCAACATGCCGTCGATGCGTTCGGAACCGAAGATGCGCATCAGGTCGTCTTGCAGCGACAGATAGAACTTGGAGCCGCCGGGATCGCCCTGACGTCCGGAACGGCCGCGCAATTGGTTGTCGATGCGCCGGCTTTCATGACGTTCCGTACCCAGTACAAATAGACCGCCGGCGCCGAGAACGATCTGCCGCGCCGCCTCGATCTCAGCGGTGATTTTTCCGATTCTCTGTTCCCGTTCGGCCTGATCGGTAACGGCGGCGAGGTCGCTCTCGATGCGCATCTCCAAATTGCCGCCCAATTTGATGTCGGTGCCGCGGCCGGCCATGTTTGTGGCGATGGTGACGCCGCCGGGCTTGCCGGCCTGGCCGATGATGTAGGCTTCCTGCTCGTGGTAGCGGGCGTTCAGCACGTGATGCGGAATCTTTCGCTTCTTCAGCAAAGCGGCGAGGTGTTCGGATTTCTCGATACTGACCGTACCGACCAGAACCGGCTGCTGGCGTTGGTGGCACTCGACGATCTGTTCGATGATGGCGTCGTATTTCTCGCCGGCAGTGCGATAGACCTCGTCATCCATATCGTCGCGAACGCACGGCAAATGGGTCGGGATTTCGACCACTTCCAGTTTATAGATTTCCGCAAATTCCCCGGCTTCCGTCATGGCCGTGCCTGTCATGCCGGCCAGCTTGGGATAAAGGCGGAAGTAATTCTGGAACGTGATGGACGCCAGGGTCTGGTTTTCCTGCTGGATATGGACGCCTTCCTTGGCTTCCAGCGCTTGGTGCAAGCCATCGGAATAACGCCGGCCTTCCATCATGCGTCCGGTGAATTCATCGATGATAATGACCCGGTCGTCCTTGACGATGTAGTCCGTATCCCGGCCAAACAGCTTGTGGGCGCGTAACGCCTGATTGCCATGATGTACCAGCGACACATTGCCGATGTCGTAGAGGTTGCCTTGGGTTAGAACACCGGCTTCGCGTAGCAGCTTCTCCAGCTTCTCGGCACCGTCGTCGGTGAAGGTGACTGAGCGGGCCTTCTCGTCCTTTTCGAAGTCGCTGTCTTCGAGCATGGGGATTAGCTTGTCGATGCGCTGATAAAGTTCCGACGAATCCTCGGACGCACCGGAAATGATCAGCGGCGTACGCGCCTCGTCGACGAGGATGGAGTCGACTTCATCGACGATGGCAAAACAGAATTCCCGCTGGACCATGTCGTCCAGACGGAACTTCATATTGTCGCGCAAATAGTCGAAGCCGTATTCGTTGTTGGTGCCATAGGTGATATCGGCGCGGTACTGCTGGCGGCGCTGGCTATCGTCCAGGCCGTGGACGATACAACCGACCTTGAGACCGAGAAATTCGTAGATGCGGCCCATCCATCCGGCATCGCGCTTGGCCAGATAATCGTTGACGGTGACGACGTGAACGCCCTTGCCGGCGAGTGCGTTGAGATAGACGGGTAGGGTGGAGACCAGCGTCTTGCCTTCCCCGGTCTTCATTTCCGAGATCATGCCCTTGTGCAGCACAATGCCGCCCAGCAGCTGAACATCGAAATGGCGCTGGCCGAGGGTGCGTTTGGCGGCCTCGCGCACCGTTGCGAAAGCATCGACCAGGATATCGTCCAGGCTCTCGCCCTTGGCCAAGCGCTCGCGCAGCCAAACGGTACGGGCGCGCAAGGCCTCGTCGTCGAGCTTTTCGATCTCGGGTTCCAGCGCGTTGATCGTGTCGACGGTCGGTTGCAGCGTCTTTAGGAAACGATTGTTGGCAGTGCCGAACAACCGCCGGGCGATAGCGCCAAACATGCGAGATCCTCAGGAAAATACAGCAGACTGAATCCAGGAAATCCGGCCATTTCAGCCTGGCGAGAGAGATAGAGCGCCGTACCCGGCCTGTCAATGCGGCCGGGGTGACAGCCTGGAGCCCAGGCGGCTACGGTTCCCTGACCGGCTAAAAGGGCGGCTAGGGCCAAGGAAGGAGGTCCAATTTATCGCTTTCGCACAAAGACGAAGTCGCCTCCATCGTGCCCGGCGCTGCGGACATCGGAATATTCTGGGGTCTGATTGGCGCTCAGCATCACCGGACGGCGCATGGCGCTAAACAGACTCGTGCCATCGATGATGCCCGTATTTTCCTGCAAAGCCTGGATGAAGGCGGCGGCAAAGGGAGAATGTCCGCGGCCGTTGTTATCGGCAACCGGCTCAAGACCGCCCGACGTCAGGGTCACACGCGCCGTCTTGGACGCGATGCGTTCCCAATAATCCGAGGTGCGCAGGTTGATTTTGGCATCCCGACTGAGGGTTCCGGAAAAGCAGCTGTCGGCGACAATCATAACGTGCTTGGCGAGCAGGCTGCGCAAGGTGTCGGTAATGGTTGTATTTGAAACCCACTTGCTGCGGCGGTTTGGCTGCGCGTCCACCGGCAGCCAATAGCCGCGATTGGCCCCTTCATCCAGATAGCCATGGCCAGCGTAGTAGATCAGCAGATTATCATTGCCCTTGAGGGTCTCGCGCAGGATATCCAGAGCATCGACCATCTCTTGCTGCGTGGGATTGATCAGCTTGTGAATGGTAAAGCCATAATTGCGCTCGAGCATGTCAGCCACACGCAAGGCATCGTTGATCGCCGTCTCGAGCTTGGGCAAATCCTAGTAGTCGTTGATGCCGATGACCAGGGCGTGATAGCGGCCCCAGTCGATTGCCGGCACCTGCTGCGGGGCAGGGGCAGTAGGTGGTGCCTGCCGGGCTGCAACGGTGGAGCTGCCCTGAGGTGCCGCCGGCAGCGGCGCCAGGGTTTGAGCGGGCGCCGTGGCGCCGCCGAAGGTCTTGTCGAGCAGGGCACCGCGCCGGCGTTCGAACTCGGCCGGATCGATTAACCCGCTGTCGAGCAACTGTTTCATCAAGGCGAGTTGGCGGGCAAGATCGTCCGTTGGCGGGTTATTGCCGGCTGCCGCTGGGGGCTGGGTCGCCGGCCTTGCTGGCGTCGGTTCCGGCTTTGCCGGTTCCGGGGTCACGCGCACCGTCGGGGGAATCGATACCGGAGGCGGAGGCACGGTCGTGCTGGCAACGGTTGGGCTCGGAGGAGCCGTGGCTTGCGGGGCAACGCCGGCCGAGTTAACCGATTTATCCAGGCTCGCGAGAATGGCATCCCGCGTCGCATTGCTGCCAAGCCGCTGTTTGGCCCCGACCACATCGCTGACCTTCAGCGGTGAGCGCGCCATGAACATGTCGGTTCGGCAGGTCCAACTCACCGGATCGCGTCCCTCCGATGCTTGATAGGTGCCGAACGTACTGCCAAGAAAGGCGACATCGGAAAAGCGGCCGGTCAGCTTCATGTCGAAAGACCGCCCGCCACTCTGCCAGCGCATCCACAGCTCGATGCCACCATTGGCCGCAACATTGGTGGTCACCGGTTTCCCCCCGGTTCGGACATTGTCGATGGAGGCAGTCAGGCGGCCAGACTCCAAAATCGCGGAAAAGTCGATGCTGTCGAAGCCGCAGATGTCCCGATGCGACACGGCATAACCTTGCGCGCTCGAATCCGGGCTCGACGACATCCGTCCCTCCCACACCCCATCGGCCGGACCGGCGGCGACAGGCCAAGGGTAGAAGGCGGCAATTCCCCCTACAACGGCAATCGCGAACGTCGAGCGCAATCTCGCTGACATATGATGTCCTTCGAAGCACCTCCCCAAACACATAGGAATGCAAACATGCAGGAAGGGCCTAGTTGACGGTTTCAGAGTAACTATACCACGCCGCCCGTCCGGCCGACAGCACGCCCGTGGACCGAAAGTTCCATATCGGTCTGGCGAATTCCCGGCTAAAAGGTCATTCGGATGCGGATAACGGATGCTCCAATCCAGGCGCCCCCCAAGGGTATGCGCCGGATGCCACCTCGATGAGGAAAGCACGGAAATGTTCAGGCGCGATGGGTGGGTTAAGGCTCTTTTGACGGTGCCGGTGGTCTTGGGCGCGCTCATAGCCCTGGCACCACCAGCAGACGCACAGCAGGCACCGGCGAAGGGGCCGGCGGCTTCCGGCCAGCTGGCTGATCCGACCGTTGCTATCGTCAATGGCGACCTGATTCGTTTGTCCGATGTCGAAATGGCCCGCCAAAGGTTGCCCGAACAGCTGCGCGGCATGCCCCTTCAGGCGCTCTACCCGACGCTGGTGAACGGCCTGATCGGCAGCAAACTAGCCGCACAGGAAGCGCGTCGCCTGGGCCTGCAAAAGGATGGCGAACACATAAAGTTGATGGCCCGAGTCGAGGAGCAAATTCTCGAACGGCAGTATGTGCTGCGGATCATCGACGAACGCTCCACCGAAGCGGCGCTGAAGGCGCGCTACAATCAATACGTCGCCGGTGTAGCGGGCGAGGAACAAGTCCGTGCCCGGCACATCCTCGTGGCCAACGAGGCCGATGCCAAAGCAATCATCGCCGAGTTGGGCAAGGGTGCTAACTTTATCGAACTGGCGAAAAAGCGATCCACCGATCCGGCCGGGACCAATGGCGGCGATTTAGGATTTTTCTCAAAGGAAGAAATGGTCGCGGAGTTCGCCGAGGCTGCATTTGCTATGAAGACGGGGGACGTTTCCGCCATGCCGGTCAAGAGCGAGTTCGGCTGGCACATTATCAAGGTCGAGGAACGCCGCATGGGTGCGCCGCCATCGTTCCAAGAAGTCGAGGAAGAAGTGCGCGGCGAACTAGCCCGCGACATCGGTGCGACCATCATCGAAGAGTTGAAGCTGAAGGCCAAAATCCAACAGTTTAGCCAGGATGGTAAGCCGTTGCCGTAAGACATCGTTCGCTGGGCCCATGCCGGCGAAAACAGCCGACGCGGTTCCGGCTTCCCAAGCGTGACAGAACCGGCTAGGGAAAGGGCGCTGATCGCCTGCCTGGAGGTTTTGTCGTGGCCAAGCTTTCCCCCTTCGCGCCTGCCCGATTCCCGCAATTGCCGCCGGTTCCCGGTGTACGCCTGGCGACGGCTGCGGCGCAGGTCCGCTATAAGAACCGTGACGACGTGCTGCTGGCCGAACTGGCCGAAGGCACTGTAGCGGCGGGGGTGTTGACCCGCTCCAAGGCACCGGGTGCGCCCGTCGATTGGTGCCGGAAAATCCTCAGTGCTGGGCGGGCTCGCGCCTTGGTGGTCAACGCTGGAAACGCCAATGTTTTCACTGGCAAGGCTGGCGCGGCAGCGGTCGAGCGCACGGCGAAGGCGACGGCCGACCTATTTGGCTGCAAAGCCAATGCCGTCTTCGTTTCCTCCACTGGGGTCATCGGCGAACAACTGCCCGCCGAGAAGATTGTCGCC
>CAMCUA010000170.1 GCA_945878455.1 Asaia bogorensis
AGGATCTCAAAATCAAGCCGGAAAACCAACCGCGGCCCGAAGATGTATCCTACGATCTGGATCGCGCCCTTTCCTCGTTGATTGGCCTGCGTTCACAAATTCCGGCCGATGCCTTCACCGCGCGAACGCTCGGCACGGAACGCGCCGGCAATGGGGTCATCATCAGCAAGGACGGTCTGGTCTTGACCGTCGGTTACCTGATTACCGAAGCCGAGTCAGTCTGGCTGCTCGACGAACGCGGCCGGGCAACGCCTGCACACGTCGTCGCCTACGACCAGGAAACCGGCTTCGGTCTGGTGCAGGCATTGGGCAACCTCGATCTGCCGCACCTGGAACTCGGGAGCTCCGCTGACCTGCCGATTGGCGAGTCCGTGGTGGTCGCCGGCCACGGCGGGCGCCGCATGGCGACCAAGACCAAGGTCGTCGCAAAAAGAGAATTTGCCGGATATTGGGAATACGTGCTCGACGAAGGTATCTTCACGTCCCCTGCCCATCCCAATTGGGGGGGCACGGCCCTGATCGGACCAGACGGCACCTTGTGTGGGGTTGGCTCGCTCTATGTTCAGCAAACCCGCAATAACGGACCGCCCGAAGATGGCAACCTGATTGTTCCCATCGATCTGTTGAAGGGCATCATCGGCGACATGACCAAGTTTGGCCGGGTCAACAAGGCGCCGCGCCCTTGGCTGGGCATGCTGACGGCTGAGATCGACAACCGACTGGTTGTCGCTGGCATCAACGATGGCACCCCCGCCGACAAGGCCGATATCCGCGTCGGCGATATCGTCTTGGGTGTTGCTGGTCAGCCAGTGACACAATTGGCCCAGATGTTTCGCAGCATATGGTCATTGGGCGCGGCCGGCGTCGTCGTTCCGCTGACCGTGCTGCGCGAAGGCGGCAGCGTCGATATCAATGTCCAATCCGCCTCGCGCCGCGACTTCCTGAAATCGCCGTCGCTGCACTGACCTGCAGCAATCGGCACCCGATGGCGAAGGTGCCCCCCGTCCCCGATTTGTGAACCTGCCGCGCAGCGGTGTGGAGGGTGCCTTCTGGCCGGCGGTTCCAACGCCGTCCGACGCCACCCTATTGGCCGTTCTGCAACAATTGGAACACAGTCAGTGGTGGTCGCGGGAACAACTGGAAGCCATGCAGATGCGCCAGTTGGAACCGTTGCTCGCCCACGCGGCACGCCAGGTTCCCTGGCAAAAGGGGCGCCTGCGCAGGCTTGGCGGCATACGTCCAGGCGGCCTGACTATGGACCATGTTCGCGCACTGCCGCTGCTCACCCGGATCGACATCCAGGAAGCCGGTGACAGCATGCTCAGCCGCGCCCTTCCCCAACAGCCCGGCAAGACGTCAACCATCAGCACCTCGGGTTCCACCGGCCGGCCCTTGACGGTGCATACGACCCAGCTGACCGATCTGTTCTTCCGCGCCCTGATCCGCTCGCCGAACTCCGGCTTCACGGCGGGCCTCGGCAACGCTATCTTCTCCAGGGACGGCAAACCAGATGATGGCGAGGATAGGCTTCATGCGGCGTTGTTTCTTCATCTTCGACTATGAAGGCGATCTCGACGAGGCCCGCTGCATCGCCGAACTGGATCTGGTGCACGCCGCAGCTCCAGCTGGTTTCAATGACCTGACCCTGTGGAGCGCGGCCAAGGCCAAGGGCGTCGAAGAAGTTAAACGACGGATCGACGAAGCCCTGATCGGAACCACCTGCACCATCGTTCTCATTGGGCCGCGCACCGCCAGCCTCGGCTATGTCAAATATGCCGTGGAGCGCACGATTCATCGCAGCAACGGCTTGCTCGGCATTCACCTTCATACGCTGAAGAACCCGGTGGCAGGGGCCGGCGAACGTGGCACCATCCCCTATGAACGCGAAGCAGCGGCATTATCCGATGGCCGCGCCTATCCGGTGCACGATTGGGATCCCGACCAATTCGCCGCATGGGTGGGCTTGGCCGCCACCGATTGGCGCAACCACGTCCGCCCGAGACCGATCCCGCTGTCCGGCATCGCCTGAACGCCTAGCCCGGCACCCTGCGATCAGATCGGTTCCGGCGTGTTCGGCACCGTGACCCCGACCGCGCGGGCCACGGCGGCCACCTCGTCCCATGTACCGCCGTCGATCGGCACACCGTCACGCAGCCGTTCGACCCGGGTATTACGTTCCGGGTCGCCCGGCACCAGCACAGCTTCCACGCCGGGTGCTGCCGGCGAGGATTGCACATGGGAACGGAAGGCCTTCATATCGTCCAATACGGCGTCGCGGTCGGCGAAAAGGTCCGGGCGCAATACGATCATCAGCATGTTGTTGATGATGTTGTTTTTCATGTTGCGTTCCGGCAGGTCGCTGCCACCGCCGGTCAGGCTGCCGGCCAGCAGGTCGCAGATCATCGCCAGTCCGTAACCTTTGTGCCCACCGACCGGCAAGAGGGCGCCGAACGGCGGCTCGTACATCACGGCCGGATCGTTGGTCGGCCGACCGCGGTGATCGATCAAGGCGCCGTCCGGAACCGGCTTTCCGGCGTGATAGGCAACCCGCACTTTGCCCATGGCGATTTGCGAGGTCGCCATGTCGAACACCACCGGCGGCTGGCCCTCGACCCCCGGAATGGCCGTGCAATAGGGGTTGGTCAGGAAGCGCCGGTCGGAACCGCCATGCGGCGCTACGAACATGGCCGCGGTACCGTTGACGTAATGGATGGAGATCAAACCGGCCGCGGCACACATGCCGCCCCAATGGCCGATGCGCCCGATGTGGTGGGCATTGCGCAAGCCGACGATGGCAAAACCGTGCTTCTTGGCCCGCTCGATGGCTGTTTCGGTGACGACGTGGGCGACCATCTGGCCATAGCGATTCTCCCCATCGAACAACAGAACCGGACCGTCGTCTTTGAGGATCTTGGGCGCCCCGCCCAGCTTCAGATTGCCATCGTCGATCGATCGCTTATAGGACGGCAGCATGCTGATGCCGTGGCTGTCGTGGCCGGTCAGATTCGCCTCGATCAGGTGACGAACGACCAGGCGGGCTTCTGTTTCATCCGAACCCATGGCCCGGACGATGGCAGTGACATAGGCCTCGAGATCCTCGGCGGCCATGCGATAGATCGGTTGCTTTTTGCGGGCCGGCAACGCCGTCCTCCCTGGTCAGTCATGATTGTAGCCGGTGGGCCGATTCGGCCCGACCGGATCATAGCCATTAACCGACAGGATGGAAGAAGCGCCGGCTTTTTCCTCAGGGACCATCGCATTTGGCCCTTTATGAGTTGTCCGGCGACGTCCTACCCCCTCTCTCTGCCCCTCCCCCTCGCGGGGGAAGGGGTAGGTAAATGCGATGCCCTGGCCTTCGTCGGCAATATCTCCCTCAGGCCATCGCCCGCTGGAAGAGACTGTTGCGCAGACCCTTTTGCTTTTCGAATATGGAACTTTGCGGGCCAAGGACGCGCGGGAACGGCAGCCGCACCGGCACATTGGCCATGCGCGGAGCAATGGTCGGCCGGCCCGTCATCATCAAGGCGTCGAACGCTGTGATATCCTCAACCTTTTCAGCGAGCGGCCAAGCATCGGCGGCGCGCGCCGTGATGAATAGCAAGGGACGGTAGCGATCCGAATTGTTGATGCCCGAGGCATGCAGCGTGCGGACGTGGTGAATGCTGATCGAGCCGGCCTTGCCGGTCAGCGGCACCGCCTTGGCAAAGGCCTTGTTGGCCTCGGGGTCGGTAACGGCACCGGCGAAAACCCCGTCCTGATGATGATCGAGGACGGGCCCCTTGTGGCTGCCCGGTACCACCATCATTGGCCCGTTTTCCGCGTCCACATCGTTGATCATCATGGCGATCACGGTGACGTCGTCGTTGGTATGCGGGAAGTAACCCCAATCCTGATGCCACTCAATCGGCTCGCCGCCGCCGCCGGGCTTGAGATTGAGCTTGAGGCCGTGCAGGCGGACGTTGGGGCCCAGGATCTGTTGCAAGATGCCAACCATGCGGGGATTCGTCAGCGTCGCCGCATAAGCGGGGTGCTGGTCTGCCGGCTTCATCAGCCGGCGCAGGCGCGGCCGGTCCGCCGTGTGGTTCGGCTCAACGTCGAAAACATCGTTGGATGTCGCGACCTGGCGCGATTGATCGATGAAATCGTCAGTCACTTTTTGCAGCGTGCGCACCTCATCCGGGGTCAGAATGTCCGGCGCGACGACAAAACCGTTTTCGCGATAGAACGACAACTGCTGTTGGGTCAGCATGATGCGATGACTCCCCTACCCATCTTTTGGTTCAGTTAACGGCCGTTTTCTTAATTCCCAGCCATTTCCATTCGACGCTGCGTCCCGCCGAAGTAGCTCTTCTTCAACGGCTTCTGCTTATCGAAGATCGACGCCTTGTTGCTGACCGCACGCGGCAGCGGCAGGCGCACGGGAACGTTCGTCAGGCGCGGACTGACCGACGCTTCGCCGACCAGCATCAGCGAATTGTATGCACCAAAGTCCTGTGTGGCCGGAATCAGAGGCCAGGCGTCCGCGGCGCGCATCTGCAACAGCAGCAGCCGGCGGTGCCGGTCAGAATAATTGACCGCCGAAGCATGCAGCGTGCGCACATGATGGACCGAAATATCGCCAGCCTTACCCAACAGCGGCACGGCCTTGGCAAAAGCCGCATCGCCTCGCGGATCGGTTACCGCACCGACAAAGACGCCATCCTGATGATGATCCAGGATGGGTCCCTTATGGCTGCCGGGAACGACCAGCAACGGTCCGTTCTCGGGTGTCATGTCGTCGATCATCACGCCGACAGCGCACAGATCGTCATTGGTATGGGGATAAAAGGCCCAATCCTGATGCCACTCGACCGCTTCGCCGCCGTTGCCGGGCTTCAGGTTCAACTTCATCTTGTCATAGCGGATTGCTGGGCTCATCAACTGCTTTAGGATGTCCAATATTCCCGCGTGCCGCACCAGCGCCCCGTAAGCAGGATGCTGCTCGTCCGGTTCCTTAATGCGACGTAGGCGCGGATTTTCCGCGCTGTGGCCCTCCTCCAGATCGAAGACGCTGTCGGTGGCCGTCAGGTGGCGTGACCGGTCGATGAATTCGTCCGTTACCCGTTGCAACGTCGACACTTCCTGCGGTGACAACACCCCCGGCAGAACAATGTAGCCTTCGTCGCCATAGGATTGAACTTGTGCCGCACTGAGCATGTCAGCATGCCTCCCGGTTGCGATGCGTATCCGACATTATCGATAATCTGCATTATCGCGGCTCAGGGCGCGCATATCAAGATGCCATGCGCGTGGCATCCTCCCATCCGATCCGCGGCATGATGAAAAAGAGGCCCGGACCGTTTCGGTCCGGGCCCCTGGTAACCTGATCTGCCGATGTCTTACTTGAACTTGATCTGCGCGATTTGCAGCTCTGTGTTGGTCGACACCGTCGGCGTGAAGTTGAGCCGCTCGTGCACCCGCGAGAAGCCGACCATGTGGCCAAGGTAAACGAAGGCCACCAGGTCTTCATACAACCGGCGCTGCACCTCCTGCCACATCTTCACCCGCTCGGGACCCGAGGTGATCGATGCTTTGGCGGTCAGCTCGTCGACCACAGTATCGCAGATAAAAGATTGGCGACCTTTGCAGTTGGACTTGTTGAACATGGAAAAGACCGCATCGCCACCAGTGTTATCATGCATTTCCTGCAACAACATCGGCGGATGATCGGTCGCCTTGCGCGAACCGTCGGCCGTCTTGTTCTGATACTGGTCGAGCGCGCCGGTCTCCAACATGCGTAGTTCGAAGTTGAGGCCAGCGGCCTTATACATGCCTTGCATGGCTTCAAGCACTTCGGCCACGTTCGGGAACTGGGCATGCCGGCCCAGGATCCACATCGGCGTCTCGACCTTCACGCCGTCGGCTTTGGCATCGGCCAACAATTTCTTCGCGCGGGCCAGGTCGTAGGTATACTGCTTCTTGTCGATCTCGTGGTTGTGGCCGGAAACGGCGATGCCGATGATCTGTGTCGCCCGTTTGACGTCCTTCGGCAGAATGGTGCTGCGCACGCCTTCCCAGTCGAAGGCGTAGTTGAGAGCCTGGCGCACCCGCAGATCGTTGAGCGGCGGGGCGTCCATCTGGATGCGGACGTAAGTGGTTTCCGGATTGTTGTAGCTGTAGTCGAGTTTCGGTTCATTCGCATCCTGCGAAGCGATGTTGGGCGAAATGTCGGCCTCGCCCACCTTCACCATAGCGGCGCGTACCGACGATTCCTTACGCCATAGGTATTTGGCACCGGCGACCGTCGGCTTGCCGCCCCAGTATTTGTCGTAACGCTTGACCGTCACCGTGCTACCCGGTTCGTAGCTGACGAACTCATATGGGCCGGTGCCGACCGGGGTCAGCACCAATTTCTCGGTCGTTGTCTTCGGCGATACCAAGCCCACGATGCCCATACGAGTGGCCAGGATCGGTTCCGGCTTATCGGCGACGACGTCGAGCGTGTAATCGTCGACCGGCACACCCTTGATCAGCAACTGGCCGAAGGTCTTCTGCCGGGTTTCGCAATCCAGGTGCTTGTTTTCCATGGTGCGGGCAATGCCGAACGCGGCCGACTTGGCGTTGAACGGCTCGCCATCGTGATAGGTCACGCCCTTGCGCAGCTTGAAGCGCCAGGTGGTCTCGTTGATCTTCTCCCACGATTCCGCCAGACGTGGCGTCAGCGATCCGTCGCGCGGATCGACCTCGGTCAGGGTCTCGACGATGTTCTGGCGCACCACCGGCCCGGCGGTCGCATTGTTCATGTTGCAGCCGTCGAGCATGAAGGGCTCTTCCGACAGCACCACCGTCACCCACTCCTTGGTCATTTGCGCGCTGGCGTCGGTGGGCAGCAAGGCCATCGCGGCCAGCATGACCACGCTCGACACCGTCGTCGCGAGCGATACACGGCCAAATCGTTCCAACATCAATTGCCTCCCCAAGGTTTCAAACATTCCGAATTGGTGACCGCTCAAGCCGGCCGTGTACCCTTCGTCTGCGTGCGGTGCATCAAGCGATCGTACTTTGAATCGAAGGCATCGCGGCGATGCATGGCACAGCGATTGTCCCAAGCCACCAGATCGCCAACCTTCCAATCGTGGCGGTAGACGAACCTTTCCTGTGTAGCGTGCGCCCACAAGGCATCGAGCAGGTACTCGCTTTGCCCCTTCTCCATGCCGGCGACGCGGGAATGCAGTCGCCGCCCAAGGTAAAGCGCCTT
>CAMCUA010000171.1 GCA_945878455.1 Asaia bogorensis
TCCCGATTCCCTGCAGCCCCGGCCCCGGTCGCTGGCAGCCTACGCCTGTCGCCCGGAAGACAGCCGCGGCCGGCTTTATGCCGAGGCCGACAGCCCGACGCGGACCCCGTTCCAGCGCGATCGGGACCGTATCATCCACGCCGCCGCCTTTCGTCGGCTGCAGTACAAGACCCAGGTTTTCGTCAATCACGAGGGCGATTTCTTCCGTACCCGGCTGACTCACAGCCTGGAAGTGGCGCAAATCGCCCGTTCGGTCAGCCGCTGTCTGGGACTGGAGGAAGACTTGGCCGAGGCCTTGGCGTTGGCCCACGACCTGGGCCACACGCCTTTCGGACATGCCGGCGAGGATGCTTTGACCGAGGCGATGCAGCCCTACGGCGGTTTCGACCATAACGCCCAGTCGCTGCGTATCGTTACACACCTGGAACAACGCTATCCGGATTTCGACGGCCTGAATCTCACCTGGGAATCGCTCGAAGGCTTGGTCAAGCACAATGGACCGTTGGTCGTGGCGGCGCGCCCTGACATCCTGCCTTTCGGCATCGCCGATTACGTCGCCAAGCACGACTTGGAATTGGATACCTTCGCCGGAGGCGAAGCGCAGGTGGCAGCACTGGCCGACGACGTGGCCTATAACAACCACGATATCGAGGATGGCCTGCGGGCTGGTCTGTTTGCATTAGCCGATCTTGCCGACGTGCCGCTGGTTGGGCCGGTATTGAGCGAAGCCCGGCACCGCTATCCAGATTTGGACGAATCCAGGCTGATCGACGAAGCGGTGCGCCAGATGATCGGCGCGATGGTCATCGACCTGACGGCCGAAACGGCGCATCGGATCGCCGAATCGGGTGTGCGGACGGCCGACGATATTCGCCGTCTTGGCCGTCCGGTGGCCGGATTTTCAGAAAAAATGCATAAGCATGACAAGGCATTGAAGGAATTCCTTCACACCCACATGTACCGTCACTACAAGCTCAACCGGATGACGAGTAAGGCGCGCCGGGTGGTCCGCGAATTGTTCGAGTTGCTGGTCAGCGAACCGGAGTGCCTGCCGACACAATGGCGGTCCCGCGCCGGCGGACCGCGGCAGACCTCGACAGCACGGATTGTCGCCGACTATATCGCCGGCATGACCGACCGCCACGCTTTAGACGAACACCGCCGCCTATTCGACGTGCAGGCCAGAACTTCATGAATCTTTTCGAACACTTCCGCCAGGATGTGATCGCCGTGGTCGGCGATCTGGTTGCCAGCGGCGTGTTGCCGGCCGGGCTCGATACGGCACGGGTGGCGGTGGAGCCGCCGCGCGAGGCTTCCCATGGCGACATCGCCATCAATGCGGCCATGGTCCTGGCCAAGGCGGCCGGCATGAAGCCGCGCGATCTGGCCGGTGTCATCGCCGCGCGCCTGGACGCCTTGCCAACAGTGCGCCAGACGGAGGTGGCCGGGCCCGGCTTCATCAATCTGCGCATCGCCGACACTTTTTGGCATGTGCGTCTGGCCGAAATCCTGCGCAGCGGTCCGGCCTATGGCAATTCGTCCATGGGTGGGGGCCGTCCGGTCAATGTCGAATTCGTATCGGCCAATCCAACCGGACCAATGCATGTCGGCCACGGGAGGGGCGCCGTGGTTGGCGATGCGCTGGCGGCACTGCTGGCCAAGGCGGGCTTTCAGGTCAGCCGCGAGTATTATATCAACGACGCGGGCGGCCAGATCGATGTGCTCGCCCGTTCGGCCCACCTGCGCTATCGCGAGGCCTTGGGCGAGAACATCGGCGCCATTCCGGAAGGGCTCTATCCCGGCGACTATCTGGTGGCCGTCGGCAAAGCGATCGCCGAGCGCGATCGCGACCGTTGGCTGGACGCGCCGGATGGGGAATGGCTGCCGCATTTCCGCAACGAAGCGACGGCTGCCATGCTGGCGCTGATCCGTGCGGACCTGGCGGCACTCGGCGTTACTTTCGACGTCTATACCTCGGAAAAGGCCCTGATCGCCGCCGGCAAGGTCGACGAAGCTTTGGCCGAACTGGATCGCCGCGGGCTGATCTATCGCGCCGTCCTGGAACCGCCGAAGGGAAAAACGCCGGAGGATTGGGAACCGCGCCCGCAAACCCTGTTTCGTGCCACCCAGTTCGGCGACGATGTCGACCGGCCGCTGCGTAAGTCGGACGGCACTTGGACCTATTTCGCATCCGATATCGCCTATCATCTGGACAAGTACCGGCGCGGCGCTACCGCCATGATCGACGTTTGGGGCGCTGACCACGGCGGCTATGTGGCGCGCATGCAGGCGGCGGTGAAGGCCATCACCGACGGCAAGGCAACGCTCGACGTGCGACTCTGCCAGATGATCCACCTGATGGACGGTGGCGAACCGGTGAAGATGTCGAAACGGTCGGGATCGTTCGTCACCCTGCGCGAAGTCATCGACGAAGTCGGCCGCGACGTGGTGCGCTTCATCATGCTGACGCGGCGCAACGATGCGCAACTCGACTTCGACCTGAAGAAAGTGCTCGAACAGTCGCGCGATAATCCGGTGTTCTATGTCCAATACGCGCACGCCCGCATTCGTTCGGTGCTCCGCCATGCGGCCGAGGCATTTCCCACAATGGACGTTCGCGCTCTGGCACTTGCCAACGCGCCTTTGGACCGACTTCAGGACGAAGCGGAAATCGACCTGATCAAGACGCTGGCCGGATGGCCCCGGATGGTCGAACAGGCTGCCGAGGCGCATGAGCCGCATCGTATCGCCTATTACCTGAACGACGTCGCGGCACATTTCCACGCCTTGTGGAACAAGGGGCGCGACGATACCAGCCTGCGTTTTCTGGTTGCCGAAGACGGGAACCTGACCATGGCCCGCCTGGCTTTGCTGACCGGAGTCGCGACCATCATCGCGTCGGGGCTTGGCGTCTTCGGCGTTACGCCTGCGGAGGAGATGCGCTGATGAGCGAGCAGCATGACATCGACCCGCCGCCGCGGCGCGAGGACTATCCGGAACTATTCCCCGGTACCGAGCGCGTGGTGGAGGTGCCGCGCAGCCGGTGGCCGCAGATCGCCTTGGTTGTCACTTTGATTTCGGTCATTGCCGGTAGCGTCGCCTGGTACGCCATCAAAGGCATGGAAATAACGGTCGATGGAAACGCCCCCGTGCCGATGGTACAGGCCGACCCCGCACCGATTAAAATCCGTCCGGAAGAGCCAGGCGGCATGCAAGTTCCTAACCGTGACAAGCTCATCTACGACCGCTTCGGCGGCGAGGTGACGCGGCCCGGCGTAGAACGCCTGTTGCCGCCGCCCGAGGCACCCTTGCCGCCCCCATCAGCACCACCGTCGACACCCCGGGAGTTATCCGTTTCGGCAAAACCGCCAGCCCCGCCGCCGTTGGTTCCTGGACCGATCACCACGCTTCCTGGCGGTGGCGATGCGGCGGAATCATTCCGCGTGCCGCCGCCCGTTTCCTTGCCGCTACCGGCACCGCCGCCCATGCCACCCGTGATAAACGCCCCCGTTGCCACGAGTACCGCAGTGGGATCCTTCCGAGTGCAGCTTGGCGCCGTCCGCGACGAGCCGGCAGCAAAGTCGGAATGGACGCGCTTGAAACAGCGCCACAGCGACGTGCTCGGCAATCTGGAACTGGACGTCGAGCGCGCCGATTTGGGAGAGCGCGGTATCTTCTTTCGGGTGCGCGGCGGCCCCTTGGCCGAAGAAGCCGCAGCGAAGCGAATCTGCGAGACTCTAAAGACCCGCAATGTCGGGTGCCTGGTGGTGCGATGACGAAGTGGGATCGCGACCATGGATGAAAACCATAAGCGCCCACGCGCCGTCATCCTCGGCTGCAGCGACAATGAATTGACGGCCGCGGAGCGGGAGCTTTTTACGGCCACCGATCCGCTGGGCTTCATCCTGTTTTCGCGCAATTGCTTATACCCTGGGCAAATCCGCCGACTGGTAGCCAGCCTGCGCGATACGGTCGGGCGCAGCGACGCGCCGATCCTGATCGATCAGGAGGGCGGGCGCGTGGCCCGGTTAAAGCCGCCATATTGGCGCGTCGCACCGCCGGCACTGCGCTTTGCCGAAATCGCCCGCGAGGATGCGAAGCGAGGCCGCGAGGCCGCGTACCTCAACGCCCGATTGATCGCCGACGAACTTTACGAACTGGGCATCACCGTCAATTGTGCCCCCGTGCTCGACGTGCCGCAGAAGGCGGCCGATCCGATCATCGGCGACCGCGCCCTTGGCAGCGATCCAGAGATGGTGGCGGTTTTGGGACAGGCGGTCTGCGAAGGTATGCTCGACGGCGGTATCCTGCCGGTCATAAAGCATATTCCTGGCCATGGCCGTGCCACCGTGGACAGCCACGTAGCCCTTCCCATGGTCGAGGCTTCCCGCGCCGAGTTGGCGCGTACTGACTTGGTGCCATTCCGGGCGCTGCGGCATATGCCGTGGGCGATGACCGCGCATGTGATTTACAAGGCGCTCGACGCACGGGCGCCGGCCACTTTGTCGGACACCGTCATAGCGCAAACGATCCGTCACGATATCGGCTTCGACGGCCTGTTGATCAGTGACGATCTTTCCATGAGTGCCCTTTCGGGTTCCTTTGCCCAGCGCACCACAGACTCCCTTGCAGCCGGATGCGATGTCGTTCTGCATTGCAACGGCAGTATGGCGGAAATGGAAGCGGTGGCGGGGGCCGCCGAGGTCATGAGCGACGATGCCTGGCGGCGCTATCGTGCCGGCGAAGCCCTGCGGCACAGGCCGAAGCGCTTCAACCGTGCCGCGACAGCATCGCGTCTGGACGAATTGACGGCGGGTTAAGAGCAGCGCGATGTCGCAGATTGAAATCATCCGATTGCTGCTGACCGCATCGGTATGGGTGCTGCCGGCCCTGTTAGCCATCACGCTGCACGAGGCGGCTCATGGCTGGGTCGCCTGGCGGCTCGGCGACGATACGGCCTATCGCCAGGGGCGGGTGACCATCAATCCACTGCGCCACATCGACCTGTTCGGAACAATCCTCTTGCCCGCCGTGCTGCTGATCGCAACGGGGTTCATGTTCGGCGCCGCCAAACCCGTGCCGGTGGACGTCGAGCAGTTGAAGAATCTCCGCCGCGACGTGATGCTGGTTGCCTGCGCGGGGCCGGCATCGAACCTGGTGCAAGCCTTCATCGCGGCGGTAGCCTTGCATGGCGCGATGCTGCTGGAAGGCAACTTGCGCGGTTGGGTCGAACACAACTTGGAAAACGCCATCACCCTCAACCTGATGCTGGCCGTCTTCAATATGATACCGCTGCCGCCGCTAGACGGCGGGCGCGTTGCCGTCGGTCTATTGCCCGACCGATTGGCTTTGCCGTTGGCCAGCCTCGAACGGGCCGGTATTCCGATTTTGCTGACCGTGCTGTTTGTCATTCCCTTTCTGGCCAAGATGTTTGGAATGATCGTCGATCCATTCTCTTGGCTGGTGCACGGGCCAGTCCATTACCTTAGATACGGCATACGTGTCGTCACAGGGTTAACATGACCCTGGATGGGGAAGGTACCGCATTGGAACAGACCGCCGAAACGCCAGTGGCCGACGAGCCCGCCTTCGATGAAGACAGTCTGCGCCCGACAGAGCCAGGCACCGCCTTCGTTATTGATATCGATGGCTACGAGGGGCCGATCGACGTCCTTTTGACCTTGGCCCGACAGCAGAAGGTGGACCTAAGCCGCCTGTCCATCCTGCAGTTGGCGGAACAATACTTGGCCTTTGTCGCTGAGGCCCGGCGGATCAACCTGGAGCTAGCCGCCGATTATCTGGTCATGGCGGCGTGGCTGGCTTACCTCAAGTCGCGGCTGCTATTGCCCGATCTTCACTCCGAGGAGGAACCGTCCGGGGAGGCCATGGCGGCAGCGCTGGCCTTTCAATTGCGGCGCCTGGAGGCGATGCAGGATGCGGGACTTCGCTTGATGGCACGGGCCCGCCTGGGGACTGGCTTCTTCGCACGCGGTATGCCTGAACGCTTTGCCCGCGTCACAGAATCCATATACGATCTATCGTTCGTCGATCTGCTGAAGGCCTATGGCGACCTGCGCGTGCGTAAACGCGACGGGACCCTGCACATCACGCCGACGACGATGCATTCCGTCGAAGAAGCCCTCGGACGCCTGCGCAAGATGCTGGGATCCATACCCGATTGGGAGAGCCTGTGGCGCTTTCTGCCCGCGGAGCTCGGCGAGGGCATCAAGGCCCGTTCGGCCATCGCCTCGACTTTCGCCGCCAGCCTGGAACTGGTTAAGGAAGGCCGCTTGCGTATAAGGCAGAATGGGCATTTTGGACCCATCTATCTGCGTGCCGGACCCGGTGCCAAAGAAGGAAGCGAGTCATGAGCGCTGACGAGGTCGATAACGTGGTGCCCTTTTTGGCGGAGCCGGTTGCGCTCGCGACCGAACCGATGGCGGAACTTGCTGCGGAGGAGGGCGTCAACCCACAGCATTTGCGCCTGCTCGAGGCCTTGTTATTCGCCGCTGCCGAGCCGCTGAGCCGCAGGGCCATTGTAACCCGCCTGCCTGACGGCGCCGACGTCGGCGGTTTGCTGATGGAGCTGCGCGACACCTATGCGACCCGGGGTGTCAATCTGACGCAGGTCGGCGACGGTTGGGTGTTTCGCACGGCGCCAGACCTGGCCTCGCAACTGGCCCATTATGCGGAAGTCGTGCGCAAGCTATCGCGCGCTGCCGTCGAGACGTTAGCCATCCTGGCCTATCATCAGCCCGTGACGCGCGCCGAAATCGAAGAAATTCGCGGCGTCGCGATCAGCAAAGGTACGCTCGATACCCTGATGGAGGCGGGTTGGATACGGCCGCGCGGCCGGCGGCGAACGCCGGGTCGGCCGGTGACCTGGGGAACGACGGACGCCTTCCTACATCATTTTGACCTGACAAGCCTGGACGAACTGCCCGGAATCAATGAACTGAGGGCGGCCGGCCTGCTCGACGCCAGCCCCGCCATCCAAGCCTATCGCGAGACCGGGCAACCCGAACCGGAAGCCGGTGACGACAACGACATCGAGGATCTGATCCAACTGCCCTT
>CAMCUA010000172.1 GCA_945878455.1 Asaia bogorensis
TTCGACGTTGCCAGCGATATGGGCTTGCCAGCTCACCAAGCGGACTTCGGCCAGACTCTGTACAGTCACGGGGTCGAATCGGGTCCTTATCTGGTCTTGCCATTGCTGGGTCCAAGCACGGTGCGCGATGGCGTCGGGCTGGGCGTCGACATGCTACTCCACCCCTTTCCCTACTTCCTGCCAACGCCGGTCAATATGGGCATCACTGGCGGGAGAACCGTGGTTCGCCGCGAAGAATTGATCGAACCCCTCGACGAACTGCGCGAATCATCGTTGGACTATTACGCCGCGCTGCGCAGTGCGTGGCGTCAGGACCGTACCGTACGGTTGCACAAGGGCCAGCCCGCCGACACCCGCAATGTCGACGAAATATTCGACAAGATGGAATGAGACGCGTGGCATCACGCAGCCGAGTGGCGGCCCACGTTGCTCGATCCGATTTCCTTCAAGCGCGCCGAAGCTTGATTGCGACAAAAAAACCGACCGCACCGAGCAGCAAAACGTAGGACAATGGCTGCCGAAGGGTGGCCAACACCAATTGCTGAATCCGTTCATACAACGTGAATTGCTGCACCAAGCGACGGGCCTGGCGGGTCCGCAGCGGCCCCACCGCTAAGGTTCATGGAGTGTGGCTTTTGACCCGTTCCAGTCCCCGTTTCAGGCCCAGATACTGTTGGCGAACCCAGCTCCAACATGGTGGCATCGTTTGTGGCGTTCGGCACTAGTGTCGATGGCACCGCGGGCATGGTCAGCATACCCGAACCGCCGATGGCAATTTCTGGCACGGCGATCCCCGGCGTTGCGATGACATTCCTGCTTTGGCGGGACGTTGGCAGCTCCTCAGCCGATTTAGATTTTGAATCCGGAGCAGTGGCGTCTGGCTTCGGTCCTGAGAACCTTAACAATTTTTCGGAATCCGATAGCAACCCACCCAAGGGATCGGTCGGAGCTCCGGTGGCAGGTGCCTGCGTACGATTGTCGGTGGCTCCTGGCTGGCGGACGCGCTCCCCCGTATTCGCGGTACGGCCATCGGGTGTTGATGTCTCCCGTGGACGTCCACCCGACGGCTCGGAGCGCAGTATCAAGCCACGTAACGGATCCTCTGGCACGCTCCGCGGTTCGGACGTAGCAGGTTGACGCGCTTGCGGCACTGCGGGTAAGGCAGCGCCCCCCAAGCTGGAAAAAGGATCACTCACTCCCGGCACGCCGCCCTGCAGCGCCCCCGGTTGACCGGCTGTACCAGGCGCTCGATATGTCGTACCGCTTCCTGGATTTGTCCCTGTTTCACCGGATGAACGCGGAAACAAAGGTCCACGCGATGACTCTTGGGCAGCCGCCGCACCAAGCCAGAGTACACTACACAACACGATCAAAATGCTAACGGATCGGTGATCGGCCCCCATTAGGTGGTCCGGGTTGAATGTTAGTGCATTGCTTCCTCCCTGGCCATTGCCGGCTGTAGGTGGAGCGAAGCGGAGCCGGAAGGCGGCAATGGCGAAGGAGGCCACAATGCACTAACATTTCAACCGGACCACTCGATGGGGGCCGATCAGCAAGCGTAACCTTTTGCACCGTGCAGGAGGATAGTCCTAATGTGCGGTTGTACACGCCGATGACAGCGGCGCAGCGATGAACAGAGGAAACAATGGATTTGCTCCCTGTGGCGTGTCCCCGATGCAGCGAACGGCAAAACCACCTGCCCGGCCACTTCGATCCCAAGCGGCTACCCTTTGGCCCCGTTATCTGCATGACCTGCCGCTATCAGTTCGAACGCAATGAATATATCGGCGGGCTCGAAGCCAGCCGGCGAGAGCTTAAGCGCGGTCTCGCCGAGCGCACCGCCAAACTTTCCTGAACGCCATTGGCCCCCACCAACCACCACAGCCCATCCATCGACGATGGTGCCGAAACGGCGCTGCCGGCCTCCGATCTCGTCCTGGTGCCGCAGTTCGATACCCCGATTGCCGCAGGCAGCGGCTTTATTAACGATTCGGAAAACCAAAGCGGTGCTTGGCCAATGGCCAGGGCCTATGTCGGACAGGTGTTGGGCGTGCGCAGCCCAACCGGCCTGGTGGCCCTGGAAGTCCGCGGTGATTCGATGGAACCCACCTTGCGCTCTGGCGACCGGGTCATCGTCGACACCCTCGAGCGCCTGCCGTCACCGGCCGGCATATTTGTCTTATGGGACGGCATCGGAACGGTGATCAAGCGACTCGAGCACCTTTTGGGTTCCGATCCGACCACATTTCACGTCATTTCGGACAACAAGTTGCACCGCAGCTACGAATTGCGGGCCGAGGAAGCCAGTATCGTCGGTCGTGTCCTTTGCCTAACGCGACGGCTTTAGCAGGCATGTCACCCCCTAACTAGGGCGCAGTGGTCGTTCGCCTCCGGGTTTGCCAACCTGGAACGCCGACGATATGCTGGGCCACGGCCGCGAAATCCCTGCCGGGCCGAACGGTACCAGAATGCGTCAGGCACGCGTCCGGAACCTTGGGATCCCACATTTCTGGAGTCGACGTTGGCTGACCACGCGCAGGATGGCCTGCTCCGCGAGATCGACGAGGAGCTGCGCCAAGAACACTACGCCAAGTTATGGAAGCTGTATGGCAACTATATCATCGCCGCCGCGCTCGCCTTGGTCGTCGGCGTCGCCGGCTTCCAGGTTTGGCGTGAACGTGACACCAAAGCCCGGACCGCCAACAGCGAGGCCTATACCTTGGCCGAACGGCTGGTCCGCCAGGGCAAACCCGACGAGGCCGCCGCCGCCTTTGCGGCCCTTGCCGCCGATGCCAACCGCGGTTATGCATTGCTGTCGCGGTTTCAAGAAGCTGCCGTTCGCGCCAGCCAGGACAGGACGCAAGAGGCTGCCGCCATCTATCGCGAGATCGCTGCCGATACGAGTGTTCCGGAGAACTATCGCAACGGGGCCATCGTCCTAGGGGCCTTCCAGGAGCTGGATACGGTGGACCCGAGCCTATTGATCACTCGGGTATCGCCATTGCTGGCCGGCGACGTACCTTGGCGGCACAGCGCCCGTGAAATCACCGGACTTGCAGCCTTTCGGGCGGGCGACGTCGACAAAGCGCGCGATGCGTTCCGCGCCCTATCACAAGACGCTACAGCGCCAGCGGCGGTTCGCGCCCGGGCCAGCGAAATGCTGGCGATATTGGAAAATTGACCGTTTGCCGCCCCATCGCCACATGACTTTGCGCATCCGAGTCCTCGCCGGCCCGCTGTTCGCCCTCTCGCTCGCCGCTTGCAGCAGTTGGTTCGGCGAAGCTGAGATTCCGCTTCCCGGTGAGCGCATATCCGTCTTGCTACACGAACGGGAACTCCGGCCCGACCTGGCAGCGGGGGAAGCCGCCATACTTCTGCCGCCGCCATCGCCAAACGACGACTGGCCTCAATCGGGTGGCTACGCCAACCACGCCATGCACCACATGGAGGTCGGGGACACGCTACGCCGCGCCTGGAGTTTGGATTTCGGGGTCGGCATCAGTACGCAGAAACGCTTTCTCGGTACGCCCATCATCGGCGAGGGACGAATCTATGCCATGGATTCCGAGTCCGTGGTCAGTACCTTCGACGCCAGTTCCGGCAATCGACTTTGGTCGCGCGACCTGACGCCGGATGACGAGGATGACGGCCATTTCAGCGGTGGGTTGGCCTATGAGAACGGCGTGGTCTATGCCGCCACCGGTTTTGCCCAGGTCGTCGCCCTGGACGCAGGCAACGGCAAGGAAATCTGGCGGAGCAAGGTCGGCGGTCCCTTGCATGCTGCACCCACCGTACACGGCGGCCGGGTCTTTGCCCTGGCCATCGACAATAGTCTCTACGCCCTGAGCGCCTATGACGGCTCGCGCCTGTGGACTCACAAGGGGTTAGCCCGGGAAGCCAATTTATTGGGCAGCGCCAGCCCGGCAGCGGACGAAGGCGTGGTCGTTGTGCCCTATTCCAGCGGCGAACTACTCGGCTTGAGCGTCGATACCGGGGACATTTTATGGTCCGACTCGCTCGCCCCCTCGCGCAATGCCAACGTCGTGTCGACCCTGGCCCATATTCGCGGCAATCCGGTGATCGACCGCGGCCGGGTTTTCGCCATGAGCTACGGTGGCACCATGGTATCGCTCGACCTGCGCAGCGGCCGGCGCTTTTGGGATAAGGACGTCGGCGGGCCAGACGCCTTCTGGGTCGCGGGCAATTTTCTGTTCGCCGTGACGCGCAATTCCGAAGTGCTCTGCATCGCGCGCAACAGCGGCCGTATCCATTGGGTTCAACCCCTGCCCCATTTCGAGGACGAGAAGAACAAAGAGGACCCGATCATCTGGTCGGGGCCTGTCCTGGCCAGCGATCGCCTGATCGTCGCTGGCAGCAATCGCGAGGCTTTGGCGTTATCACCCTATTCCGGGCGCATTCTTGGCAAGATCACGCTTCCTGCCAGCGTTTCGATGCCGCCCATCGTCGCCAATCGGATGGTTTTCTTCATCACCGATGACGCCGAGCTGGTCGCCTATCGTTAGGACGACGGTTCCTATCATGAGTTTCACAGTCGCCATTATCGGCCGACCAAACGTCGGCAAATCGACCCTGTTCAACCGGCTGGTCGGCAAACGCCTGGCTTTGGTCGACGATACCCCAGGCGTGACGCGCGACCGGCGCGAGGGCCAGGGGCGGATCGGCGACCTGCACTTCACGCTGCTCGACACCGCCGGGCTCGAGGACGTCACCGACGATAGCCTGGAAGGGCGCATGCGCGAGCAGACCGAACGCGCCCTCGACCTTGCCGATGTCGCCCTGCTGCTGGTCGATGCCCGCGCCGGCATCACGCCGCTCGACGAACATTTCGCCCGCTGGCTACGCCAGCGCCGCACGCCGACGATCCTGGTTGCCAATAAATGCGAGGGCAAGGCCGGGCTGGAAGGCCTGCACGAAGCTTTCCGCCTGGGCCTGGGTGAACCGCTGCCGTTGTCGGCCGAACATGGCGACGGCATGTCCGACCTGTTCGATGCACTGCTGCCCTATGAAAAGAAGGCGGAGGAAGTGGAACCGGCAGAGGCCGGCGATATCGACGAAAGCATCGACGACCCCGAGGCGGAGGAGATCGGCGGCCCGCTGCAATTGGCCATCATCGGCCGGCCGAACGCCGGCAAGTCGACGCTGGTCAACCGCCTGTTGGGCGAGGACCGCATGGTCACCGGCCCCGAGGCCGGCATCACGCGGGATTCCATCGCCATCAACTGGAAATTCCATGACCGCGACATCCGCCTGATCGACACCGCCGGCCTGCGCCGCCACTCGCGCGTCTCCGGCAAGTTGGAAACCCTGTCAGCGGCCGACACCATGCGTGCCGTGAAGTACGCTCATGTCGTGGTGCTACTGATCGACGCCGTCGAGGGGTTGGAGAAGCAGGACCTGACCATCGCCAAGCACGTCGTCGACCAGGGCCGCGCCCTGGTGCTGGGCGTCAACAAGTGGGACGCGGTCGCCGACCGCGCCAAGGCGATGTCTGGCATCCGCGACCGGCTGATGACCTCGCTGCCACAGGTGCGCGGCGTGCCGGTGGTCACCTTCTCGGCGCTCACGGGCCGCGGCGTCGAGGCCCTGCTCCCCGCCGTGATGAAGATTTACGAAACCTGGAACACCCGCATCCCGACTGGCGAGATCAATCGCTGGCTGGCGATGATCGTCGAGCACCACCCGCCGCCAATGGCCCAGGGCCGCCGCGTCCGCCTGCGCTACATGACCCAGGCCAAGACCCGCCCGCCGACCTTCGTCACCTTCGTCAGCCGGCCGGAAGACCTGCCGGAATCCTACCTGCGCTACCTGACCAACAGCCTGCGCGACGACTTCGGCCTCGACGGCATCCCCATCCGCATCCTGCCGCGGAAGGGCAAGAATCCGTTCGCGGACAAGAGGTGATCCCCTACCGCGACTGCGTTCCCACATGCAGCGCCACCCCCGCGTCGTTTGGTCCGTATACGCCTCATCTGCCCCATTTAGTCCCCGAACGTTGGGAATTTCGCGAAGCCATGGACAGCCGGAACCCCAGCGATAGCGCTTGCCTCCTCACCACGGCAGGGGATATCCCGGGTGATGTGCCGGACGGAGGAACAAACCCGTCAGACGTTGCGCGCCAAAGGTGGGACTGACCCATGACAAGACCCGTGATCGGCGTTATCGGGAACACACGCACGGAGGGCATACGCTTTGCCGCCCAGCAGGTCGGCGAGCGGTATCTACGGGCCGTCGCCGAGGTTGCCGGCGCCCTGCCGCTGATGTTCGCCGGCAATCCTAACCTCACGGACGTTCCCGGCCTGCTCGCGGCAGTCGATGGCGTGCTGCTCACCGGCGGTCGGGCGAATGTCCACCCGAGCCGGTTCAACACCGAGCCGCATGCCAAGCACGAGCCCTACGACGAGAACCGCGACGCCGTGGCCTTGCCGCTGATCGAGGCCTGCGTGGCGCGCGGTGTGCCGGTGTTGGGCGTCTGCCGCGGCCTACAGGAAATGAACGTCGCCTTCGGCGGCACGTTGCATCCGGAGATCCGCGAACTGCCCGGCCGCCTGAATCATCGCATGCCGCGCCTGGAAAACGGCGAGCCCCATCCCGATACCGCGCTGGTCTTCAGCGACCGCCACGATGTCCGCCTCGTCCCGGACGGCGTGTTTGCACGCCTCTACGACCGCGAGACGATCCGCGTGAATTCGCTGCACGGCCAAGGGATCCTGGAGCTTGGCAAACGGGTCATCGCCGAGGGCATCGCCGAGGACGGCACCATCGAGGCCATCCGTCTGGAAGGCGCCCCTGGCTTCGCATTGGGCGTGCAATGGCATGCCGAGTACGAGGCGCACATCAATCCGGTGAACCGCACCCTGTTTCAGGCTTTCGGCGACGCGGTGCGGTTGCGCAAAGGCGCACAGGCAACGGGAACGCGCTGACCACCAAGGTCGGTGGGATGCCAAGTTCGACAACGCAATAGGCAGGCACCACGGCGCTTGCCCATCCTTCGAGACACCCATGCGGGGTTCCTCAGGATGAGGCCAACAAATATTCCGCCTCAC
>CAMCUA010000173.1 GCA_945878455.1 Asaia bogorensis
CGCAGCTTGCCGATAACTTCTTCAGGCCCGTGCTTCTTGCCCATGTTCCGTCTCCTTCAGGGTCCAGTCTAAGTTAACTTTTGGACCGCTCTAAAGGGGGCAGATCAGTCCCCGCTAGGGGAAACGGCAAGCCCGGCACCGAGCCCGCCCCCGCGTCCAACACCGCCTCGGGTCGACCGCACCCCCGACATCCGCCCCCCAGCCACCGGCTTCTTCACCCGCTTGATCCGTACCTATACGGACGACGGCAGCGAGATCGCCAACATCGGCGAGACCCAACCGAGCCGTGGCCAGATGCTGCACGACGTGCCACTGGCCATCGACGAACGATTGCGGCTGGGCATGGGTCTGCCGACGGCGGGCGACGGTCAACAAAGCCAATGCTTCGATAAGGACAAGGACGCCGGGAATTTTTGCCTGATCGCCCCGACCTGGCCACCGGCCCTGGCCAAGGCGCTGGAACGGTCGGCAGGAATGCCGACAGTCGGCCTCGCGGCGCTGCGCTTCGAGCTCGGCAAGGTCAGCCATATCCAATTGCGCTTCGCCGGAGATGGCTTCGAAAGGATCGTTGCCTTCTTCGCCGAACGCTATGGGCCACCGACCTAGCGCGGCACCCAACGGACGACGGCAGTCAGCGAGAACCCCCTGGTTCTTTGGCGCAGTGTCAACAGTCTCAACGGCGTGGTCAGCACCTTGGAAATTCGCCGCTACGACGACCTGTTACCCGATCCCTTGGATTCTCGCGTCGGCGTCATTCGCGTCTCCCAGGACAATTCGGCGCCGCTATTTCCGCCGCTGACTTCACACGACCTTTCTGCCCTGCGCTAAGCCGCTATCAGAACCTGCCACGCCACGCGTTCCAGCCAAGTCTAGCGATACCACCGGCACCGGTAGCGCGCAGGCCCGTGTCATGCAGATCGCAGTCGGCGCGACGCAGTCGGCGCAAGTACCGATCGGCTAGCGTCGCCGGCAACAGGGCCGGCAAGGCCGCGCGCGGTATGGCGCCGCCCTTCTCGCGCGCCGCCGCTATATGCCCGGTGGCGACATCCGCCAACCGCGACACGCAATCCGTCAACCAGCCGTCCCGCGTCGCTCCCGCCGCCGCCCCACCGTCACCCCAGGATAAGGGAAAGGGCAGCCTGCCGGCCGCTTCGCGATGGGGAATGGCGCGCAGGCTGCCGAGCAGGTGCCAGGCGATCCCGACATGCCGACCGGCCGCAACCGCCCGACTGTCGGCGACGCCAAGCATGGCTAAGGACAACTGAACGACATTGCCGGTCATTGCCTCGGCCTGGCGCTCCAAGGTAGCGACATCGTCCGGAGCGAAACCGTCGAGCACATTGCCTATGGCATCCAGCAACGGATCGAACGCGGCGCGTGAGATAGCGTGACGGGCAATGGCAGCAGCAAGTGCCTGGCCAACGGGATGACCAACCGGCGCGCCCTCGCCGCGACAGATTGCATCGAGTCGGTCGCGCCACCATTGCAGGCGTATGTGGCCGATCAGGGGTTCGCTAACGACGGCAGGAACACGCGATACTTCGCGGTAGAAGGCATAGAGGGCGAACAGATCGCGACGCGCCGAAGGTGCGGCGAACATCGTGCACAGAAAGCGGTCGCGATCCTCGCGGCGCACCAGTTCAGCGCAATAGTCAACGGCGTCGGGAGCCGTGACCGTCATCAATCCACCGCGACGATGGCGGCCGCCACCCGCCGGTCTTCACCCACCAAAACGTTGAAGGTGCGGCAGGCCGCGCCGGTATCCATCCATTCCAGGACGATACCGACCGCACTCAGGGAGCGGCGTAACTCGTGCGGCAGTGGCACGAAGCGCACCCCACAGCCGACAATCAGAATGTCGATGTCCGCCCCCGCGGCAACCACCTCGGCAAGGGATTGAAACGAGATGTCCGCTGCGGTGGCGGCCGGCCAGGCAGCACAGCGTCCAGTCAGGACGATAACGGAACCGAGGTGAATTTCACCGGCAATGCGAAAGCGGCCGTTGCCATAGCTCTGGATGAGCTGGCGCTCGCGCGGCACCTGGGGCGTTACATCGAGGCCGGTGATGCTGGGCTACGGCTCCCCTTGGGATGCCGCCTCCGTGCTGTCTCTTGCCGAAGCGTCGCTAACGGCTGACGCTGGTTACTTCTTGCCGCCCAGCAGACCTTTGAGAAATCCGCCAGCACCGCCCTCGGCCGCCGGCTGAGCGGTTGGTATGGGATCACCCGGCTGAGGTTTGGAAACCACGCTGGCGATCAAGACACGCTGCACATTGACGCGCACGCCCTTGGCGATTTCCACCTGAACCTCGTTGTCGTCCAGAACCTTGGTCACCACGCCCGCAATACCGCCGCCGGTGACAATGCGGTCGCCACGACGAATGGCGCCCAGCATCTCGCGATGCTGTTTCTGCTTCTTCTGTTGCGGGCGGATCAGCAGAAAATAAAAGACGACGAAGATCAGGATGATCGGAAGAAACGATTCCAACCCTGCGCCAGCGCCGCCAAAGCCTTGTGCATAGGCCGGTGAAATAAACATACCACACTCCCCATCTGGCGGGTCCGCCGAAGTCGGTCGGGACTATAGCCGCCCAGACGGGAGTTGCAAGCCTGCCCCATCCGTCCAAGCCGGCGGCGGGGCGATAACTGGCCGTTCAGGCTATCAATGTACGGTGACGCCCACCGGCACGGAACCCGACATGAAATCCTCGACGACTTCGAGAATTTGCAGCCAGACTTCGCGGCCATCCACATCGCCGGATTCCAGACTGCCTTCGGCACACATGGCGGCGTATTCCGGAGCCATGTGGCCGAACTGTTCCATCAGCAAGTTCGCAGCGCGATAGAGTTCTGAGTCGGGTGCCATTCCCAAGTCTCCCCACCGGTCTGCCGCACCCTATCGTGCGACTGTCTCCGGCCATCGGACGTGGACCCAACATTGATGAACTTTGCCGCGATTCTCAGTGACACGGGTCACATGGTGACAGCCGTCACACCAAGCCGCGACGAACTAACGTCCGGCGTTCAAGCCACGCTCCAACGCGGACGTCAGGCGCCGGGCAAAACCAAGTGGATCGGCCAGGGGCTCGCCTTCCAGCACGCAGGCCTGATCGAGCAACAGGCGGGCCGCATCGCCGACCGATTCAGCCGCATCGCCGCCAGCCCCAGCCAGCGTTGCTAAACGGCGCACCAGGGGGTGGCGGTCATTGATCTCGAGGACCTTGGCCGATACCGAGTCCAAACGCTGGTGTTGCTTGAGCAAGCGTTCGAGATGCATGTCCAGCGCCGCGCAATCGGCGACCAGGCAAACCGGACTGTCGGTCAGGCGCTGCGACACGCGGACGTCCTTGACCTTGCCCTCGAGCGCCGTCTTGAAACGCGCGATCAGGGCGTCGACGTCCGAGCCGCTGGCGGCCTCCGGTGTGGAATCTGGTACATCGCTGGATATGGGGATTTTGGCGATATCGGCCTCGCCATGGGTGACCGAGCGGAAGGGCTTTTCCTTGTAGACGCGGACCGAGCCCGTCCAGAATTCGTCGACCGGATCGGTCATCAGCAGAACGTCGATGCCACGTGCGCGGAAGCCTTCGAGCTGCGGCGAGGAACTTGCCTGTTCGATGCTTTCGCCGGGAACATAATAGATGGCGTCCTGACCGTCCTTCATCCGCCCGATATAGTCGTCGAGGGAGACCAAGCCAGGGCCGGTGGTGCTGCGGAATCGGGCGAGCGGCAGAATGGCGTCACGCTGGCTAGCATCCTCGTACAAGCCCTCCTTAAGCACCGAGCCGAAATTCTCCCAGAAGATGGCATAAGCCTCAGCCTCCTTTTCGGCCTTGGTCGCGAGTTCGGCGAAGACGCGCTTGACCAGGGCCGTCTTGATGCGCGCGATGACCGGATCGTGCTGCAGCATTTCGCGACTGACGTTCAGCGAGACATCCTCGGAATCGACGACGCCCTGCACGAAGCGCAGATAGGGCGGCAGCAGTTCCTTGCAGTCCTCAGTTATGAAGACGCGCCGGGCATAGAGTTTAAGGTGCGATTTGCGTTCCGGTGTGAACAGATCGAAGGGCCGGGTCGAGGGCACGAACAGCAGGGCGCTGTATTCGATGCGTCCTTCCGCCTTGAAGTGCAGGGTCAGCCAGGGATCGCCGAAACCGTGGCCAACATCGTGGAAGAATTCTTTGTATTGCGCCTCGGTGATGTCCTTGCGCGGCCGGGTCCACAGGGCGGTCGCCGCGTTGATCGATTTTTCCTCAGCCGGTCGCTTGCCGGACTCGGACAGATAGATCGGCTGGGCAATGTGATCGGAGTAGGTCTTGATGATATGGCGCAGCCGGTATTCCTTGAGGAATTCCTTCTGGTCCTTGCGCAGGTGCAGGCGGATATCCGTGCCTCGCGCGGCGCGTCCGGACAACAAGGCATCAGCTTCAACGGTGGTGAATTCACCCTGGCCATCGGACTCCCAGCGCCAGGCTTGGGCCTCGCCGGCCTTGCGGCTGGTCACCTCGACCCGGTCGGCGACCATGAAGGCCGAATAGAAGCCGACGCCGAACTTGCCGATCAGCGAAACATCCGGACGGCTCTTCTTGCCCTTGCCGTCGCCTCCGGCCGCTGCCGCTTCCTGGGTCAGCTGTTCGACAAAAGCTTGGGTGCCCGAACGAGCGATGGTGCCCAAGTCACGGATCATATCCTCGCGGTTGAGACCGATGCCGCTGTCCGACACGGTCAAGGTTTGCGCCTTGGCATCGAATTCGATGCGAATGTGGAAAAGCGGATCATCCTTGATCAATTCGGGTCGCTTGAGCGCATCGTGGCGCAGTTTGTCGCAGGCATCGGCAGCATTGGAGATTAGCTCGCGCAGAAAGATCTCCTTGTGGCTGTATAGCGAGTTGGCAACGATATGCAGAAGCTTGCCCACCTCCGCCTGAAAGGCGCGCGATTCAGCGGTCATGGATGATCCCCTTTTCCATCTCGATAGTCTGCTGGGCCTTGCGGCGGGCCAGATATGTGACGCTTAAGGCCGATGTGCAAGCGTCGCGAGGACGACTGCGCAATAGCCTTGACCGCGGAGGCAGAGGGGGAAAGCATGGGGGCATGCGTCTGCTGCTCTCCGTAGCCCTGCTGACCATCGCCGCCGGTTGCGCCGACGTCGAGCGCAGCCAGCTGGAGGCCATCCCGAACGACGCGCTTTTTTATGTGGCGCTGCCGGAATTCAAGGCCCAAGTTCCCGACTATCGGCGGCAGGCGGCGGATAACATCGTCACCGAGCGCATGGGCCACCGTCCACGACCGGGACAGGGATTTGCCTTGTTTACCTATGTGCTGGGCCCGCCCGGAACGTTTGCCCCCAGCCTCGGTGACGAGACACAGGCGCCGGCGGCGCTGGAGGCGGCCATCCGATCCGATTCGCTGATGAAAGAACGGTCCCTGTCGATCCAGGCCAAGGGGCGCACCGACAACGGCTATGGCACGGTGCATTGGATCGCTTTTCACATAACGGGGTATGCTTGCGCCGCCCTTGGGCAGGCCTTCGATGACCGCGCCGGATTGCATGGCTTTCTGTGCATGCCCGACGCCGATGGCACACCCCTTGCTGAAAAGTTTATTGTGATAGCCGCAGACGGCATCGTGCGCCGCCCGGCGAAGGACGCCGATATACTGCTGTCACGCTCCGAAGGCCGAGAACGATAGGGAGGCACAAGCATGTTTCTCGAGACCACCACGGTCCCCATCGACGATATTTACGTGCCGGTCAAGCGCCGCCGGGACCTCGACGAGGCCAAAGTGACAGCCCTGGCGGAAAGCATTCTGGAGGAAGGTTTGAAGGCGCCGATTGGCGTCCGCCAAGACGGCGAGCGTGTCGTTCTGGTGACCGGCCTGCATCGTTTGGAGGCCTGCCGCACCCTAGGCGAGACGACCATCGCGGCGATCTTCGTCAGTGCCCGTCAGCACTAAGCGCCCCGACCGCCACCCTTACAGGCAGCGTCCGAACAGTTCGGTCATCCGGGACCAAGCGATTTCCGCCGATGTTTCGTGGTAGACACCGCGTTCGGGAAAGCAAAACCCGTGGCGGGTCCCGGGGTAGGTTTCGATGGCGTATTTGACCCGGCGATTGGCACCCAGAACCCTGCGCAGGATCGGAATCACTCCAACCGGCACCGAAGGGTCGTGTTCGGCAAATCCCAGATGGAGTTCGCCCCGCATGCGCCCCACCAGGCGATGCGGCGAGTCGGCCGCGTCGGTCACCATCTCGGTTCCATAAAACGTCGCCGCCGCGCCGATGCGGTCGGGGAAATTGCCGGCGGCCGCCAGGGAAAAGCGTCCACCCTGGCAATAGCCCACCGTGCCGATAGCCTTGGGTTTGACCGGCGACTGCTGTGTCAGCCAATCGAGTATGGCGGCGGTGTCGGACTGCACCATCGGATGAGTTAGCGTGTTGCGCACTGCCTTGATCACCGCGCTCATTGCCGCATCGCGGTGGGTCAGACGGAAACGCAACTGTCCGACCCGGTAATACATGTCGGGCAGCAGGCAATAGAAACCGTCGCGCGCCAGGCGCCGGGCAAAGCCCTTCAGTTCCTCGCGAATGCCAGGCGCGTCCTGATAGACGATGATGGCCGGATGCGGACCGTGCGTGGCCGGAAAGGCGTGGAAGGCCCACATGACGCCATCCGGCGTCGGGATATTGGCAACGCTTTCGACGATGGCCAGATCGGCTGCCCTAGACATGGGCGTCAGCCCTGAAGTCGGCGTTGGAACAGACCAAAGGCACGGCCCCAGACTCGTTCCGCTGCCGTTTCATTGTAAGTGGCGCGCTCGGGAAAGCAGAAACCGTGCCGGCTATCGGGAAAGACCTCGACCAGATTGATCTGCCCCCTTTAGAGCGGTCCAAAAGTTAACTTAGACTGGACCCTGAAGGAGACGGAACATGGGCAAGAAGCACGGGCCTGAAGAAGTTATCGGCAAGCTGCGCGAGGCGGAGATCGTATTGGCGCAAGGCGGCACGGCGA
>CAMCUA010000174.1 GCA_945878455.1 Asaia bogorensis
CGCTCGCCGTGCCGCCTTGCGCCAATACGATCTCCGCCTCGCGCAGCTTGCCGATAACTTCTTCAGGCCCGTGCTTCTTGCCCATGTTCCGTCTCCTTCAGGGTCCAGTCTAAGTTAACTTTTGGACCGCTCTAAAGGGGGCAGATCAAAAAGCGTCACATCGTTGTCGATCATGCGGCTGGTACCCCATCCGCCCGGCGAAATCGTCGGTGGCGAGATCGTCTTCGATGGGCGCAACCTTCTCGACTGCAGCGACAAGGAGATGCAGGCGATCCGCGGCAACCGGATCGCCATGATCTTTCAAGATCCGATGACGTCGCTAAACCCGGTGCTGACGATCAGCCGCCAGATCACCGAGTCCCTGAGGCTGCACTTGAAGCTCGGGACCGTCGCGGCGCGAGCCCGGGCGATCGAGCTCCTGCAGATTGTCGGGATACCCAGCGCCGCACGTCGGCTCGATGATTATCCGCATCAGTTCTCGGGCGGCATGCGCCAGCGCGTGATGATCGCCATGGCGCTGTCTTGTGATCCGGAACTTCTCATAGCCGACGAACCGACCACGGCGCTCGACGTGACTATCCAGGCGCAGATCCTGGAACTCATAAAGCGGCTGCAGCAGGAGATGGGAACGGCCGTCATCATCATCACCCATGATCTTGGGGTCGTCGCCGGAATGGCCGATCGCGTGCAGGTCATGTATGCGGGCCGGGTGGTTGAGGAAGGCCCAACCAAGGAAATCTTCGCCAATCCGCGCATGCCCTACACGATCGGTCTTCTCCGCTCGTTGCCGCGTCTCGACGAAGGCCCTGGCCGGCGGTTGACCCCGATCCGCGGGACGCCACCCGATCTTGCTCGTCTTGGGCAGGCATGTCCCTTCGCTCCACGTTGCGACTATTTCGTGCCAGGCAAGTGCGATGCGGTCATTCCGCCGCTACGGTCGGTCGGCGATGGACATCGAACTGCCTGTCTCTTCGACATTACGCTTGAAACGCCCATTCCTGAGTCGGCGATGATCGCTCAGATGGCTCACGAGCCTGACCTGCCGAATATGCGGAGCGCCTGACGATGACACTCCAAACCGATGGCGCGGCGTCAGGCTTGGTCGACGCTGACATTTTGGTCAAGATACGCGACCTTGAAGTGCACTTCCCGATCTACGAAGGCCTGATCCGTCGTCAGGTGGGGGCGGTTAGGGCAGTCGACGGGGTCAGCCTCGATATCCGCGAAGGAGAGACGCTCGGTCTTGTCGGGGAAAGCGGTTGCGGAAAAACCACAGCCGGGCGGGCCATCCTGCGGCTGACCCGACCGACGGGCGGCCACGTGCATTTCAATGGCCGCGATCTGGCGACGATCTCCGACGAGGAGATGCGCCAGATGCGGCGCAAGGTTCAGATGATCTTCCAGGATCCCTACGGTTCGTTGAATCCACGAGCGATGGTTGGCGAGATTATTGGCGAACCGATCCGGGTTCACAAACTTCGCCCGAGCCGGGCTGCCGTCAATGAGCGGGTGCGGGAACTCCTCGATCTCATCGGGCTCAATCCGGACTATGCCAGCCGCTATCCACACGAGTTTTCCGGCGGACAACGCCAGCGGATCGGTATCGCGAGGGCGCTGGCCGTGGAGCCCAGCTTTCTTGTCTGCGACGAGCCGGTCTCGGCTCTCGACGTGTCGATCCAAGCCCAAGTTATCAACCTGTTGGAGGACCTCCAACAGAAGCTTAATCTCACCTATCTCTTCATCGCCCATGGCCTTGCCGTGGTGAAGCACATCAGCGATCGCGTGGCGGTCATGTATCTGGGCAAGATCGTCGAGTTCGCCGACTGCGAAAGGCTCTATTCCAAACCCCTACACCCCTACACGCGCTCGCTTCTCTCCGCCGCGCCGATCCCTGATCCGGAAGTCGAACGGAACCGCAAGCGGATCATCCTGGAAGGCGATGTGCCGAGCCCGATCAATCCACCGTCGGGATGCCGGTTCCATACGCGCTGCCCGATCGCCATCGAGAAGTGCGCCGTCAAGGAACCGCCATTCGAAGAGCACGCGCCAGGCCAATTCGCCGCTTGCTGGCGTGCTCAGGAGTCGTTGACCGCGCTGCCAAGTCCACCACCAACCCACGCGTCGCCCGATATCCTCACCGCATGACCATGAAATCAACACATCCGTACCAACAGGATGTGGGCACAATCGAACTCACCCTTGAAACGAAGAGGTAAAAATGTCTCTTTTTGACGGAATCGACCACATCGAAATCAACGTCAACGATGTCGAGGAAATGGCGACCTTCTTTAAGAAGGTTGGCTTCATCGAAACACGGCGGACAGCGCACACGGAGGGGTCCATCGAACTGAGGTTTCCGGGCGGCCCCGACGCGCCCATCCTCTAACTGAACCAGTCGAAGATCGAGCCCAAGGGCTTTCAGCATATCGCGATGCGGACGCATGACATCGAGGCGGCTTATGCGGAAATGGTCAGTCGTGGCTTTAAGATGATGCGGCCGTTGGGGCCGCCGACGTCGAGCGGTCGTCGCGTCTTCAATCTGGAAGATCCACAGGGAAACAAGCTGCAGATTTCGACACAGATCCCGAGCAAAGATTGAGCTGACGCCCGGGGACAGATGTCAATCCAGGGAACCGCTGGCGGGGAGGATCGACTGCTCCCGCCAGCTTTCATTCAAGAAGCGGGAAGGAACGCGCAATGGCACATCTAGGCAGCATCGATCACATCGACATCGTGGTTCAGGACCCTGAGAAGATGGCGGACTTCCTCATTTCGGTCGGTTTCAAACTTGTTCGGAAGACGGATCACGGCGGCGGATCGGTGGAGGTGGCTTTCCCGGGGCAAGGGCCTCAGCCGATCCTGGAGCTAACGTCCGCCGATCAAGGCAACGGCAAAGTCCGTCCCTTGGGTTTGCGCCACATCGCCGTGCGGAGCAGCAACATCCAAGCGACGTTCAACGAATTGACCGCGAGGGGATACACCTTCGACAACCCGCCGCGCCCGATCGCGGCGACGGGCCGTATGTTGACCAACCTCAAGGATCCGGAAGGCCGATCCCTGCAGATCGTTGACGTTCCGCAAGGCTGAGCCATAGCATCTGGCAACACGATGCCCGACCGCTTCTTGGATACCCGCCTTCGTTGAGGAGGCGCGTGCGCACGCCAGCAGAAAGCTGAGCCTTGGGAGGCCCATATCTTTCGGACACGCCTTTCGCGACAGATGGATGGTAGGCGCACACTGTCTCGAATCTGAAACCCGCGGAAAGTAAGGTCGGTAATCCGGACTCTTGCCCCGTGCCCACTATTCGGTGCAACTTGCAATTGGCCCGCTCTTGGGCGTTTTGCCAAACTTAGGCACCAGCCAAATCTCGCCCCTGCATCCAGTTCGGCCGAACCGCGTGATACAGCAGCACCAGCCGTCTTGAATGATGGAGGCTTGGGCAAGCCGCTGCCATGTTGGCGATCACATCGATCAGCTGAATCTTGTGGCCCCTTTCATGGGGCGTTGTCAGACTAAATAGGTCTGATAATCTTTGGTTCCTGATTGTAGCATTCCTGAGTCGCGCTCGGTATGGCCCAAGTCACGCAAACAGTTAATGATCGCCCGGACCGAATAGGAACGGGGCACATAGGTCTGACCCGGAGGGATTGTTTTGACAATGCCGCTGGTCGAGCTCGTCGCCTTGCTTGCCCCGCTGCGGTAACGTCACGTCAAACTGGTCGTTAAGAGAGGCATTCCGTGAAACTTGAATTTCGCAAATTGTCCTATCCGCTCGGTGTTGAGGTTAAAGGCGTGGATATCACGAAGCCGATCCCGGACGATGTCTTCAATGACATCTACAAAGCCTACCTTGACCGTTGTGTGTTGCTGTTCCGAGGCCAGAAGCTCACGCGTGAGCAGTATGTTGCCTTTAGCAGGCGTTTCGGCGAGATCGATGTGAAGCAGGGAAATCGGGTGGAGGGCCACCAAGAGATTTCGGCGCTGCTCAACATACCGAAAACAGACGGCAGTGCGCCTTCTGCCCACTATGCCGGCTCCGATTGGCATTCGGACGGCTCGTTTCACGTCAATCCCACGGGGACGGCGTTATTGCATGCTATAGCCGTGCCCGAGTCGGGTGGAGATACGCAATTTGCGAATATGTATCTGGCTTACGAAACCCTCTCCGAAGGCATGAAGAAGCTGCTCGCTGGGCTTGAAGGGGTTCACATGCAGGAAGAAAAACTGCTCGATCATTCGAGTCCGGAACGACTGGAGGCCTCGCGCTGGGAAAAGACCATTGCCCATCCCATGGTACGGATCCACCCAGAATCGGGCCGCCGATCGCTCTACGTCGGCGACAAGGTCATGATGTTCGCCGGCATGACACCGGAAGAGAGCCGACCCACGATCGACTATTTGAACGTCCATACGCGGCGCGGGCAGTTTGTCTATACCCACCAATGGCAAAAGGATGACCTCATCATCTGGGACAACCGCTGCACCAATCACAATGCATTGGGCAATTTCGACCGGAGAACCCAGCTGCGTCATATGGAGAAGATATCCATAATGGGCGCCGTGGTAGGTCACCCCTATAACGACACGATGGGGATCCGGAATCTCGCGCGCAGCTTCACGTACTGAACCCGTTGGTGGTGTCAGGCTATGTAGCCAAGGCCCATAACGTTATCGGAAGTGTTGGTTTGAGGTTGCCACGCGGTTGTTCAGCCACCGACTGCTTTTCTGCGCATCGGCATTACTGATTCTCTTCATGGCATATCGGTATGACTTCGGACAGTCTGTCGTGGTCGTACATGGTTGGCTACAGCGTTTCATCGCAGTCCGGAGAAATTTCAGCAATCAGAACCCTGCATGAGTGACCGTCCCATCCCCAATGAAGAGCCGACCGGCCTGTTCGCCCGTATCATGGGCCCGTTCGTCAATATCGCACGGACCCTCAATGACCGGGTCTATGGACCCTACGCGCTCGGCAATTTCCTATCGCTGAATGGGATATGGGTTCAGCGCTTGGGCATCCTCTGGCTGACATGGGAACTGACCGAGTCGCCAGCATGGCTCGGCGCCGTCGCCTTTGCCGACCTGTTTCCCCTTGCTTTGTTTGCACCCTTGGCCGGCGCGGCAGCCGACCGCTGGAACATTCTGAATCTGGTCCGGCTTTCAAATTGGCTGACCGTCGTCCAGTCTCTGGCGTTGCTGTTTCTATTCGTCACCGGGCTGATCAACATCGCTTGGATTCTGGTTCTGACCACGGTGCTTGCCATACTATCGGCGCTTAACCAGCCGGCGCGGCTTGCCATCGTGCCGACGCTGGTAACCCACGAACGCCTGCCGACCGCCATCGCCATAAGCTCTCTGTCATATAATGGCGCTCAATTTATCGGTGCGGGCATCTTTGCCTTCCTAATTCCCGTACTCGGCGTTGCCTCAACGTTTGTCTTCCAGATTGCCGCATTTACCATGTTCGGCATCATCCTTATTTGGACCCGCCCGCGGGCTAACGTGGCACAGCGCAAGAAGTCTGAAGGGGGCCTGTTTGCTGACTTCCGTGAAGGATTGGTTTACTGCTGGAACCATGTCGGGCTTAGGCCGCTCATGCTTTTGCTGGTGACAATTGCGATCGGCACCCGGGCCATTTCTGATTTATTTGCCGCCTTTGCCGACCACGTTTTCAACGGCGGGGCAGAAGGGTTCGGCTATCTCACGGCTAGCGTCGGCATCGGTGCGACTCTCGGTATTCTGATCATTGCCCGGCGCAACGGCACCAAGGGATTGGTCAACACCATCCTGGTGTTCGCACCGGGGACCTGCATTGCCGCACTTATTTTTGTCTCCACCGACATCCTTTGGGTCGGCGTGGTCGGCGCACTATGCCTGGGCTTCAGCTTCATGCCGGTGGCGGTCGGCGCCCAAACGCTCATGCAGTCGGGTGTCGACCCAGGTATGCGTGGCCGCATCATGGCATTGTATGTTTGTTTTTGGCGGTCGATGCCGGCCGTCGGCGCACTGGCGATGGGTTATGCCTCGGAATTTATCGGCCTGCGAGTGCCACCCCTGGTCGGCGTCGTGCTTGTATTTGCTGTTGTTGCCTGGCTGTGGGTGCGGCGCAAAACCATTGCTGATGCCCTTGAGGGGAACCCCGAGGCTTCTCAGGCTCGTTGACACATTAAGTGGGCATTCAGTGCCGTTGCTGCCGGCGAATGATCCCAGGTTCCTTCAAACGGCCTCTCTACAAAGCAGCGATCGACGCTTCGCCGATGTTCGGCGCAAGCCAAACCCTGTCCCCGCAACCCCCTCAAATGGCTGAACATCAGTCGCGCAAATAGCCGTCAGGCAGATGCCGGGCTGGAATGGACGCGGGACAGTAGGTGTTGCGCCGCCCGCACATGGGCTTCATCGATGAATGTGCCGTCTTCCATGACGAAGGCACCGCGGCCTTGCGCCGCCGCCGCGGCGTAGGCGGCAATCACCCGCTTGGCAGCGGCGATGCGCTCCGCTGAAAAGGTGAAGGTCTGGTTGACGACGGGCACCTGTCGGGGGTGGATGCAGGAGCGGCCGAAGAAGCCGAGTGCGCGGTCCTCGATACAGGCCGTACGCAGCCCGTCGAGATCGCCGATGGGCGAATAGACGTGGGCGACAGGCGGATCGAGTCCCAGCAGGCGCGAATGGGCGACGATGTGCGATCGGGCGAACAGGGTCTCGATGCGGCTTGTCGTTTTTTCGCCGCCGATATCCTGGCGGAAGTCGGTGGCGCCAAAGGCAAAGGAACGAACACGCGGCGATGCGGCGGCGATCTTTTCCATGCCGAACAGGCCAGCCGCGCTTTCGATGATGGGGCTGATGAGTATGGGGGACGCGCTGGATTCTCACGTCAAGTGCAACACCTGATGTTTTCAAGGAATGCCTCGGCGGGAGTTTTGTATCCGAGGCATTTTCTGGGCGTTGAGTTGACGGCCCATGTGATCTCGTCGATATCGCGGGCCGTGTAGTTTGTGATGTCAGT
>CAMCUA010000175.1 GCA_945878455.1 Asaia bogorensis
GCCTGAACCAGCGCGATCAGTTCTTCACGGGATGGGACATCTGGCGATTCAGCGACCATCTGATGCTTGAATCGGAAACCGGGTCCCCCGTCCAGAAAAATCCGCTAAAAATCACGGTGCGGGGAAATAACCTGGGCAGTTACAAAAAATCGTGTATTACCAATATGATTCAGTGCAATACCGCGCGTACCGGTCTTGCCCGATGCGGCGAAACGGAGTAACAACCGCCTAGGTGTCGGCCCACACGCAGGGTTGCCGGCGACGGCCCCTTGGCGGCCCCCCGGGTTAAGCTCGCGGCATCGTCCGGCACCGCGGACCGCAAGAGTTTCATCGCTAACCGTTTTTCGATAAGGACCCTTCCCATGGCTCGCAGCAAGATTGCACTTGTCGGCGCCGGCAACATCGGCGGCACGTTGGCTCACCTGATCGGCCTCAAGGAATTGGGTGATGTCGTGCTGTTCGACATCATCGATGGCGTGCCCCAAGGCAAGGCGCTGGACATCGCTCAGTCCTCGCCGGTCGAGGGCTTCAACATGGCGGCCAGCGGCGCCAGCAAGTATGCCGCGATCAAGGGTTCCGACGTGGTCATCGTCACCGCCGGTGTGGCGCGCAAGCCGGGCATGAGCCGCGACGATCTGATCGGCATCAATACCAAGGTGATGGAAGCGGTCGGCGCCGGCATCAAGGAAAATTGCCCGGATGCTTTCGTCATCTGCATCACCAATCCGCTCGATGCCATGGTCGGCGTGCTGCGTGAGGCTTCAGGCCTGCCGCACCGCAAGGTGGTCGGCATGGCCGGCGTGCTCGACTCGGCGCGCTTCCGCTATTTCCTCGCCGATGCGATGAACGTTTCGGTGGAAGACGTCACCGCCTTCGTGCTTGGCGGTCATGGCGATACCATGGTGCCGCTGGCCCGCTATTCGACGGTGGCCGGCATTCCGCTGCCCGACCTGGTCGCCATGAAGTGGCTCGATCAGAAGAAGCTCGACGCCATCATCCAACGCACGCGCGACGGCGGCGCCGAGATCGTCAGCCTGCTGAAGACTGGTTCGGCCTTTTATGCGCCGGCCAGTTCCGCCATCCAGATGGCCGAGGCCTATCTCAAGGACAAGCGCCGGGTATTGCCCTGCGCCGCTTATCTGCGCGGCGAGTACGGCGTGAAGGGTCTATATGTCGGCGTTCCCTGCATCATCGGCGCCGGCGGTGTCGAAAAAGTGGTCGAGATCAAACTCGACAAGACCGAACAAGCTGCTTTCGATGCCTCCGTCGACGCGGTGAAGAAGCTGGTCGAGGTGACCAAGAAGCTGCGCCAGGCCGCCGCCAAGTCTGCCGCAAAGAAGAAGTAAGTTTCGCAGTCATGCCCGCCCCAATAAGGCACGCCCGCCCGATAAGGAAGGCCGCACGATGAACATCCATGAATATCAAGCCAAGCAGCTGCTGGCGAAATACGGTGTCGCCGTGCCGCGTGGCGGCGTTGCCTATACGGTCGACGAAGCCGTTGCCAAGGCCAAGGAACTGGGCGGCCCGGTATGGGTCGTCAAGGCACAGATCCACGCCGGCGGCCGCGGCAAAGGCGGCGGCGTCAAGGTGGTCAAGTCGCTGGATGCCGTGCGCGACGCCGCAAAGGCCATGCTCGGCATGACCCTGGTAACCCATCAGACCGGACCGCAGGGCAAGGAAGTCAAACGCATCTATATCGAGGAAGGTTGCGATATCGCGCGCGAACTTTACCTCAGCCTGTTGATCGATCGCGTGACCTCGCGGGTCACCGTGATGGCCTCCAGCGAAGGCGGCATGGATATCGAGGAGGTGGCCGCCAAGACGCCGGAGAAAATTCTCCGGGTGAGCATCGATCCGATCACCGGGCTGCGCCCGCATCACGCCCGTCAATTGGCCTTCGGCCTCGGCCTGACCGGCGATCAGGTGCGTTCGGCCTCGCGCTTCCTGGCCGCCATGTACGACGCCTACATCGGTCTCGACGCGAGTCTGGTCGAAATCAATCCGCTGGTGGTCACCGGCTCGGGTCAGGTCATCGCCCTCGATGCGAAGATGAACTTCGACGACAACGCGCTGTTCCGCCACAAGGAAATAGGCGAACTGCGCGACGAGGACGAAGAAGACCCCGCCGAATTGGAAGCCGCGCGCCACGACCTCAACTACATCAAGCTCGACGGCAACATTGGCTGCATGGTCAACGGTGCCGGCCTGGCCATGGCGACCATGGACATCATTCAATTGAACGGCGGCAAGCCGGCGAACTTCCTCGACGTCGGCGGCGGTGCCACCCGCGAACGGGTGACCACCGCCTTCAAGCTGATCCTGTCGGATCCGAATGTCGAAGGCATCCTGGTCAACATCTTCGGCGGCATCATGCGCTGCGACGTCATTGCCGAAGGCGTGGTGGCGGCGGCCCGCGAGGTCAGTCTCAACGTTCCCCTGGTGGTCCGTCTGGAAGGCACCAACGTTGATCTCGGCAAAGAAATCCTGGCCAACTCGGGCCTGCCCATCGTCACCGGCAACGACCTGGGCGATGCTGCTGCCAAGATCGTCCATGCCGTGAGGGAGTCAGCCTGATGGCCGTTCTCGTCAACGCCAACACCAAGGTCATATGCCAGGGCTTCACCGGCGCCCAAGGCACCTTCCATTCGGAACAGGCGATTGCTTACGGCACGCGGATGGTCGGCGGCGTCACGCCGGGCAAGGGCGGCAGCAAGCACCTCGACCTGCCGGTTTTCGATACGGTCGAACAGGCAGTGGCCAAGACCGGCGCCAACGCCACCGTGATCTATGTCCCGCCGCCGTTCGCCGCCGACGCCATCCTCGAAGCCATCGAAGCCGAAATTCCGCTGATTGTTTGCATCACCGAAGGCATCCCGGTGCTCGATATGGTGCGGGTCAAGCGGGTGCTGAGCGGCTCGCGCTCGCGCCTGATCGGCCCCAACTGCCCCGGCGTCATTACGCCCGGCGAATGCAAGATCGGCATCATGCCGGGTCACATCCACAGCCGCGGCAAGGTCGGCATCGTCTCGCGCTCGGGCACGCTGACCTACGAAGCCGTGGCGCAGACCACCGCTCAGGGCCTCGGTCAGACCACCTGCATCGGCATCGGCGGTGATCCGGTCAATGGCACCAATTTCGTCGACTGTCTGGAGATGTTCCTGGCCGATGGCGAAACCGAGGCCATCGTCATGATCGGCGAAATCGGCGGCTCGGCCGAGGAAGACGGCGCGGCCTTGCTCAAGGCCTCGCGGATCAAAAAGCCCGTAGTCGGCTTTATTGCCGGGCGCACCGCACCTCCGGGCCGGCGCATGGGCCATGCCGGCGCCATCATCTCGGGTGGCAAGGGCGGCGCCGAAGACAAGATCGAGGCGATGCGCAGTGCCGGCGTCACGGTGGCCGAATCGCCCGCCGACATCGGCCGGACCATGGCCGCCGTCATGAAACGGTAGCGGATGAACGCCAACCTCTAACCAGGAAGGGGCGCGGCCAGGTGGCCGTGCCGGTTCGTGCGCCATGAGCATATCCATCGAAGGCTTTCTGTCGGGCAACAACGCGACCTATGTCGCCGAGTTGTATGCTCGTTATCTGGACAATCCGTCGTCGGTCGATCCCAGTTGGAAATCCTTCTTCGAGGAATTGCAGATGGAAGGCCGCGCCGTCCTGGAAGACATCAAGGGCGCCAGTTGGAGCCGCAACGGCGGCGGCGTCATCCACCATGCAGAAGCCTTCGGCGAGGGTAATGGCCATGCCGCGCTGACCGGCGATACGCCGGCGACCATGGCGCGCGGCCTGGGCGAGCGTGACGCGACCATGCGCACGCGCCGGGCAACCCTCGATTCGATCCGTGCCCTGATGCTGATCCGCACCTATCGGGTGCGCGGTCACCTGATCGCCCAATTCGATCCGCTTGGGCTGGAAGGCCAGACCCAGAACGCCGAACTCGATCCCAAGTTCCATGGCTTCTCCGAAGAAGACATGGACCGGCCGATCTTCATCGACAACATCCTCGGCCTCGAAACCGCGACGCTACGCGAAATCATGCAGGTGCTCAAAGACACCTACTGCAACACCATCGGCGTCGAGTTCATGCATATCATGGAGGCCGAGGAAAAGGCCTGGATCCAGCGGCGCATTGAATCGGCGCGCAACCACACGGACTTCACCTTGCGCGGCAAGCGCGCCATCTACGAGCGGCTGGTCGAAGCCGAAGGCTTCGAGAGCTTTCTCAACGTCAAGTATCCGGGCACCAAGCGCTTCGGTCTCGACGGCGGTGAATCGATGATCCCGGCCATCGAACAGATACTCAAGTGCGGCAGCCAGATCGGCGTCAAGGAAGTGGTCATCGGCATGCCGCACCGCGGCCGGCTCAACGTGCTGGTCAGCATCATGGCCAAGCCCTATGTCGCCATCTTTTCGGAATTCCGCGGCACCTCGGCCAACCCCGAAGGGGTGCAGGGCTCGGGCGACGTCAAATACCACTTGGGCACATCGGCCGATCGCATGTTCGACGGTACGTCCGTGCATCTGTCGCTGGCGGCCAATCCGTCGCATTTGGAAGCGGTCAATCCGGTCGTGCTCGGCAAGGTGCGGGCCAAGCAGAACGAACGCGGCGACGAAGTGCGCAGCGAGGTCATGGGTCTTCTGTTGCACGGCGACGCCGCCTTTGCCGGCCAGGGATTGGTGCCGGAAAGCCTGGCCTTGTCGCAATTGCGCGGCTATCGCACCGGCGGCACCATCCACCTGATCGTCAATAATCAGATCGGCTTCACCACGGCGCCGTCGAAATCGCGCTCCTCGCCCTATCCCTCCGACATCGCCAAGGGCATCCAGGCGCCGATCTTCCACGTCAACGGCGACGATCCGGAAGCCGTCGTCCACGTGGCCCGTATCGCCACCGAATTCCGCCAGGAATTCAAACGCGACGTGGTCATCGACATGTTTTGCTACCGCCGGCACGGGCACAACGAAGGCGACGAGCCGATGTTCAGCCAGCCGATCATGTACCGCGCCATCGCCAAGCACCCGACAACGCGCAAGGTCTACGAGCAGCAACTGATCCGCGAGGGTGTGTTGACCCAGGAATCGGCTGATAAGATCGTTGCCGATTTCCAGGAACGCCTGGTCAAGGACTTCGAGGCCGCCAACAACTACAAGCCCAACAAGGCCGACTGGTTGGAAGGCAAATGGGCCGGCCTGGTGCAGCACACCGGCGAGGAAGAACTGCTGGAAGACGCCACCGGTGTCGGCCGCGAGCTGTTGACCGAGGTCGGCCACGCGCTGTCGCGCCTACCGCAGAACTTCAACGTCCATCCGCGCCTGGTGCGCCAACTCGCCGCCAAGCGCGAGATGATCGACAGCGGCAAGGGGATCGACTGGGCGACCGGCGAGGCCTTGGCCTTCGGCACGCTGATGTGCGAAGGCTACCGGGTGCGTTTGTCAGGGCAGGATTCGACACGCGGCACGTTCTCGCATCGGCATGCCGCGCTGATCGACCAGGAAAACGAGAACCGCTATTTCCTGCTCAGCCAAATCCGTCCCGGTCAGGCCCGTTTCGAGGTGATGGACAGCCCGCTCAGCGAAGCCGGTGTGCTCGGCTTCGAATACGGCTATTCCCTGGCCGACCCGCACACCCTGGTGCTGTGGGAAGGTCAGTTCGGCGATTTCGCCAACGGCGCCCAGGTAATCATCGACCAGTTCATCGGACCCGGCGAATCCAAGTGGCTGCGCATGAACTCGTTGGTCATGCTGCTGCCGCATGGTTACGAAGGGCAGGGGCCGGAACATTCCTCGGCGCGCCTCGAACGCTACCTGCAGCTTTGCGCCGAAGACAATATGCAGGTCGTCAACGTCACCACACCGGCCAACTATTTCCACGTGCTGCGCCGCCAGATGCACCGTAATTTCCGTAAGCCGTTGGTGGTGATGTCTCCCAAGTCCCTGTTGCGCCACAAGCTGGTGGTCTCCGACCTGGCGGAAATGGAGACCGGCACCCAGTTCCGGCGCGTCATGCGCGAAAGCGACGACCTGGTCGCCGAGAAAAAGGTGCGTCGCGTGGTGCTCAGTTCCGGCAAGGTCTATTATGACCTGTTGGAGACGCGCCGCCAGCAAGGCATCGATGATGTCGCCCTGGTGCGGGTCGAACAGCTATATCCCTGGCCGCGCGAAAACATCGCCAACCAGCTCAAGCGCTATCCCAACGCCGAAGTGGTGTGGTGTCAGGAAGAGCCGGCCAACATGGGCTCCTGGATGTTCGTCTTCCCCCGGCTCATCGGTCTGCTCGACGAATTGGGCATGAAGAACGCGGCGCGTCCCTGTTTTGTCGGTCGGCCAGCTTCGGCTTCGCCGGCAACCGGGCTTTATCGCAATCATGTCGAAGAGCAGGCGAGGCTGGTCGCCGATGCCCTGACCGGAAAACTCGCAACCATTCGCCAACCCTTCCAGCGGCCGCTCGTCGCCCGCTGAACCAGGTTGGCCGCACCGAAGCGGAGCATAGCGATCATGGACATCAAGGTTCCCACGCTGGGCGAATCGGTGACCGAAGCGACGGTGGCCAAATGGCTGAAGGCCGCCGGCGATGCCGTGAAGGCTGACGAGCCGCTGGTCGAATTGGAAACTGACAAGGTCAGCGTCGAAGTCAACGCGCCGATGGCCGGCGTGCTGACTGAAATCCTCGCCGGGGAAGGCGTCGATGTCGCCGTCGGTGCCCTGCTCGGCCGCCTGGAAGCGGGCGGCGCCGCCGTGGTCAAGCCCGCGGCGAAGGCCGCGGCGCCAACACCGGCACCGGCACCAGCACCAGCCCCAAGACCGGCACCCGCACCGGCCCCTGCGACGGCCAGGGCCGCCGCTCCCGTTGCCGCGCCGGGTCTGTCGCCAGCGGTGCGCCGCATGATCGAAGAACACGGCCTCGATGCCGCCGCCATCCCGGCT
>CAMCUA010000176.1 GCA_945878455.1 Asaia bogorensis
AAATGTTCCAGTTCGGGAACCAATTTTTGGCTGAGCAGCGAACTTACCAGTTCATAGCGCTTTTCCGTCGTCTTGATGTTGTTGGCCAACGCCCGCCGCTGCGCGCTCAGTTCGTTAACTTCCAATTCTTTTTGCCGGGCCTGCTCCTGCAGTACGCCAAACGTCGATTCCAGTTCCTGCATGCGGGTCAGGTTGGTGCGCCGTTCGGCGTTGGCCAAAGCGGGTCGACGGGCTGCCACATCGGCTGGAAAAACCGGCGGCTTACCGCCCTCGGCCTCCGCTTCGAGCCGGGCCTTCTGCAACATCTGCGCGTCGAGGCGTATCTGCAGTTCCTCGCGGTTCACGCCGGAAACGGCAAGGTTCAATTGAACCAGCGGCTGGCCCTCGGTGACGACGTCGCCTTCGCGGACGAAGATGCTTTCGACGATGCCACCTTCCAGGTGCTGGATGACCTTTACTTTTCCCTGCGGTACCACCTCGCCATTGGCGATGGCGACTTCGCCCAAATTGGCGAAATTGGCCCAGACGATCAAGCCGATGACCAGGGCGATGATCGACCAAGCCAACAGCCGCCAGGTCGGCACGGGATGGCTGCTTACCAATCGGTCGAGGCGTGTCATGCGTTAAGCTTCGCGATGCGTTCGGCGGCGCTGGGTTCAGGCTCGCGATTGGCGGCTGGCCTGGCCGGAGACGGGGCCTGCAGCTTTACCAGACCCGTCGGCGTGAGCTGGTCGAGCGACACCACGCCCGAACTGGCCATGGATGTGCGCAATCCGGGGCCACCGATGGCGGCGGCGTGGCCGGAGCCGCCCCGCGGCGATGCCCGCGACGTTGCCGCATCGGCACCTTGTGGTGCCGGCGTGTCCGAATTAGCGACCGCTTGTCGGCCGTCTCTGTCCTTAGCCTGTACGGCCACGTCGGAAGCAACCCCGACCGGATGGACGGGCGGTTCGCCGTCGCGTGGCGCGGGTGACGGAGGTGAGGCAGCCGGCTGGGGTCCTGCCGGGCGACCGGGCGTACCGAACAGCCGTGGCAGGATTTCCTTGGCGGGACCGGCCAGCGCCACCTTGCCGCGATCGAGCGCCACGAGATGTTCGCAGGCGGCAAGCAGGATGGGCGAATGGGTGACGATAATGACGGTCCGTTCCTTACCGATCTCTTGCAATGTCTTGCGCAACTCGAGTTCGGCTTGAAGGTCCAGACTGCTCGACGGTTCGTCCAAAAGCACGATGGGGGGTTCGCCGATCAAGGCGCGGGCGATGGCAATGCGCTGACGTTGTCCTCCCGACAGGCGCCGGCCGGCTTCACCGATCTCGGCGCCGTAACCGTCCGGCAGATCGATGATAAAGTGGTGCACGCCGGCCGCCGTTGCCGCTTTGATGATCTCTTCGTCCGTGGCTTCCGGACGGCGATAGATGATGTTGTCGCGCACCGTTCCGGCAAACAGCACTGATTCCTGCGGCAGGTAGCCGATCCAGCTGGCCATTTCCGAACGGCTGAACTGGGCGATGTCGGCGCCGTCGAGCAGAACGCGCCCGACGAGAGGACGATACAGCCCCTGGATGATCTTGAGCAGCGTGGTCTTGCCGCAGCCGTTGCGACCGACCATGGCATGCACCCCGCCATGCGGAATGGTGATGCTGATCTGGTCCAATACCGGCGCCATTTTTGGGCTGTAGCTATAGCTAACGTCTTCGATGCGCAGTTCGCCGCGCGGCTTATCCAGTTTGACGTCGCTTTGTTGCCGCTCGCCTTCGGTGGCAAAGACCTGTCCCAGGCGTTCCACCGACTGGCGGAAGGATGCATAGGTCCGCCATTGGCCGACCAATTGGTTCATCGGACCCAGGATGCGCCCGCTCAGCATGTTCGACGCGATCAGGGCGCCGATGGTCAACACGCCATTGATGATTTCCATGGCGCCGACACTGGTCATGGCGACGGTCGTGACCATGGTCATCGTCGAACCGAGGTTCGAATAGGTGTCGGACCGGCCGCTACGGTGAACGGCATTTTCGATGTTGTCGGCGTGCTTTTCCTCCCACAGGGGGCGCATCGCCTTGTCCAGGGCCAAAGCCTTGATGGTGGTGCGGCCGGAAATCATCTCGGCGATCATGCCGTCGCGCGACATGGTCGTTTGGCGTTCTTCCCGGTTGGCGCTGGCCATGACGCTGCCGGACCGCCACGCCATCAACATGAAAATGGGAACGATGACGATCAGAACGATGAAAATGGGTTGGGCGATGATCCAGATGAGGCCGAGAAACAGCACGACGAACGGCAGATCGACCATCAGGATCGCCAAGGCGCCGGAAAGCGTGTTGCGCACCACGTCGACATCGCGGAACAATGATTGCCAATGGGCCGCCGGCATGGCTTCCAAATTCTGCAGGGGCAGGGCCATCATGCGGTCATACAGCTTACGGCCGACTTCCACGTCGGCGCGTAGAGCCACGGTCTGCATGATGCGCGAACGCGACTGACGCAGGATGTAATCGAACACCAGGATCAGCGCCACGCCGATGACCAAGCCGGCCAAGGTGCTGATGCCGGCGTGATAAACCACGCGGTTGTACACCTGCATGACAAAGATCGGCACGGCGAGAGCCAACATGTTGATGACGAAGGACATCGCCATCACTTCATGGAATATCGGCATCAGCGGCCGGATGAACGGCCACAACCAGCCCCGGGTCGATTCCTCGCCTGGTTCCATAAGCCTCGCCAAGTCCCGGACTGTTAACATCACGTCGCAGCGTTAATTATAGGTCCGCCGGCAATTCTATACCAGCGCCGGTAACGCGGAAGATACGGGAAGTTTTGACCTTTTTCCCAGGGACGGGTGTACTGGTTGCCGTATACGCGACCGGAAGGTAGCCGCTGGGGTAAACAGCGGTGCTCCTTTGGAACCACGCGCCGCCGCGCCCGTTGCGGTGGCGGAGGGCTGAAATCAAGCCATGATCGGTCGGTTGTTCAAACGCAAAAGCAAGGTCGGCACCCAGCCTCAGCGCGGGGCTCGCAGAACCTGGCCGCGCCGTCATTTTGGCGTCGACCGGATCATTGGGTTGAGTTTGGTCGGCTTGTTCGTTTGGCTGTCGTTCTGGAATGTTTACGGCGGTGACAAAGTAGGCCACTGAAGCGGCGACATTTTGCGGCTGCGGCGGATTAAAATCCGGCCAGCGGTAGAGCTTTCTCTTGTCAAGTTGACGAGATGAAGCCTTTCATATCCGTGGCAAATGCCAAGGCGCTGCCCTTTCCCGACAAATCGTTCGATTTGGTCATCAGCATCAATACTCTGCACAATTTGCCGTTGGCGGATTGCAAGCAGGGCTTCCGCGAAATTGAGCGCGTCTCCGCGAAGCACGCCTTCGTGATGAACGATGCTTGGCGCAACGAGCGCGAAAAGGAATCCATGCTCAAGTGGAACCTGACGGCACTGACCTATATGCATGTCGATGAATGGAAGCGTCTTTTTGCCGAGGTCGGTTACACCGGCGATTATTGGTGGTTCATCGCCGAAAGCGCATGAGGGCGAATGTGGAAAGCAACACCACCAGGCCCCGCATCGGTCCCCGCGAAACGGTGTATGAAAACCGCTATCAGAAGATATTTCGCGTTCGGCTGGATTTCGAGCAAGCCGCCAAGGAACTTTACGTCACCGACTACGGTCAGCGTGCTGCCGTGGTCGTGGAGGGCGAAAAGGGCATCCTGTTGACCCGGCAATACCGTTACCTGATCGACCGGGTGTCGTGGGAAATTCCGGGCGGGCGAATCGAGGACGGCGAGACCGTCGAGGCCGGAGCCATCCGCGAATGTCAGGAAGAAACCGGTGTCTGCTGCCGCGTGTTGCACCCCTTGCTGATGTTTCATCCCGGTCTCGACACTCTGCACAACCCGACCCATCTCTTTCATACCACCGACTTCGACATCGTTGCCGGCCATCGGATGTCGCCCCTGGAAACGCTCGAAGTCGTCTGGATACCCTTGCCCACATGCCAGGAGATGATGTTCGACGGACGCATCGTCGACAGCCTCTCGCTGATCGCCTTGATGTCGTACATGTTGCGCGAGAGAGGAAAGTAACCGGCCATGTCCGATACCACGCTTGCCGCCGTGCTTTACGCCTTGAACCAACCGCTCCGCTTGGCGGAGCTAGCCATCCCGCCATTGCAGCCTGGGCAAGTGCTGGTCGACATCGCCTACAGCGGTGTGTGCCAAAGCCAGCTTAATGAAATCCGCGGACGCAAGGGCCCCGACCGCTTTCTGCCCCATACGCTGGGCCACGAGGGCTCCGGCACGGTCGTCGACATCGGCGGCGGCGTTACCAAGGTCCGCCCGGGCGAAAAGGTCGTCCTCACCTGGATCAAGGGCAGCGGCGCGGATGTGCCGGGCACTGTATATCAAGGTGCTGGCGGCCCGGTGAATTCCGGGGCCATCAGTACCTTCATGCGGCGCACGGTGACGTCGGAGAACCGCGTGACGCGGTTGCCCGACGGTATGCCGCTGCGCGAAGCAGCCCTGCTTGGTTGCGCCATCCCGACCGGCGCCGGCATCGTGTTCAACAGCCTAAAGGTGAAGCCGGGTGACAGCTTGGTGATCTTCGGCGCCGGCGGTGTCGGCCTGTCGGCCCTCATCGCTGCTGCCTCGGCCGGTGCCAACCCGCTGATCGTCGTCGATATCGTCGCGGAAAAGCTCGCAAAAGCGCGCTCCCTCGGCGCAACCCATGCCATCGACGGTCGGACGACGGATGCGATCTTGGCCGTGCGCGATCTCACCGGGGGACGCGGTGCCGACTACGCCATCGAGGCCAGCGGCCATCCGGCAGCGATGGAAGCAGCATTCGAAGCGGTCCGTGCCGGTGGCGGCTCGTGTGTGATTGCTGGAAATGCCGCACACGGCAAAACCATCAGCCTGAACCCTTTCAGCCTCATTTCCGGCAAGCGCATTGCCGGGTCGTGGGGTGGCGAATGCCGGCCGGACGAGGATATTCCACGTTACGCCGCCCTGTTCGGCGCCGGCCGTTTCCCGCTGAGCGAACTGATCACCGCGGAATACGCGCTGGCCGACATCAACCAAGCCTTCGACGATCTCGAGGGCGGTCGGGTGGCGCGGGCGTTGGTTGCTCTATGACCATCGGAAAAGCCGGACAGGTGGCGCCTGTGAACTTTCCTCGGCAGGGAATCTACGGCAGGATGTGCACGCATTTCAGGGGCGATTCGTGACCTTTCCCAGTGTCAAATACGCAAGTCCGGGGGCCTATTTCGCGGCATATGCTGCGGAACTGAGTCGCGCGGCATCCGCCATGGACGCGGCGGCACTGGACCGTGCCGCCGCCCTCTTGCGCACCACCATCGGCGCTCAGCGGACGATATACAGTTGCGGCAACGGCGGTTCCTGCGCCATCTCCAATCACCTGCTGTGCGATTTTGCGAAAGGCATTCAGACCGATACGAGCTTCCGGCCACGCATAGCCAGCCTGAGTGCCAACACGGAACTGATCACGGCCATCGCCAACGATATTCGCTTCGACGAAATCTTCGTCTATCAGCTCCGCACCCTGGCCGAACCCGGCGATGTCTTGATCACCATTTCGTCCTCCGGCGATTCGGAAAATATCGTGCGCGCCATCGATTGGGCCCGGGCCAACAAGGTTCACACCATCGCCTTTACCGGCTTCGGTGGGGGTCGGAGCGCCAAACTCGCCGACGTCAATGTGCATGTACCGAGCGACAATTATGGCGTCATCGAAGACTTGCATCAGTCGATCATGCACGTGCTGGCCCAAGCGTTGCGCATGGAGGGCATGTCCAGCGAACGCATTGCCGAGGTCAAATTCTGAAGCGCAACCGGGGGTGGGGCAGGCCACCCAGCCTGTGGCAGGCTTTACCGTCTGTTAACGGCGTCTTGCCTACCATCGTCGACCTCGGAGCTCCGACATGAGTACCTCTCCCAGATTGCGCAACGTTCTGGTGACCGGCGGCGCCGGTTATGTCGGGACCCTATTGACACCGCAGCTTCTGGCCGCTGGCCATAACGTCACCGTCTACGATGTCATGTTCTACGGCTGCGAGCTCAAGGAGCAGGCCCGGCTCAAGATCGTCGAAGGCGATATCCGCGACACGGCGAAGCTGCGCGGCGCCCTGTGGGGCGTCGATGCGGTCATTCACTTGGCCTGCATCTCGAACGACCCGAGTTTCGAACTCAATGAAAAGCTCAGCCAGAGCATCAACTACGATTGCTTCGAACCGATGGTGGCAGCGGCCCGGGAGCAGGGCGTGCGGCGCTTTGTCTATGCGTCGTCGAGCTCGGTCTACGGTGTCTCGGAAGAGCCGGAGGTGCGCGAGGACCATCCGCTGGTGCCGCTCACGCTCTACAGCAAATTCAAGGGCCTTTGCGAGACGGCTCTGTTCAAATACCAGTCGCCAGGCTTCGTTTGCGTCACCATCCGGCCGGCCACCGTCTGCGGCTATAGCCCACGCATGCGCCTTGATCTTTCGGTCAACATCCTGACCAACCATGCGGTCAATGCCGGAAAGATTACGGTCTTCGGCGGCGAACAGAAGCGGCCCAACCTGCACATCGGCGATATGTGCGATCTTTATAAGCTCTTGCTCGAGGTCGACGATGCGAAAATTGCCGGCGAGACCTTTAATGCCGGCTATCAAAATCTATCGATCCGCGACATCGCCGACACGGTCAAACGCGTTGTCCAACAGGAAATGCCGGATCGATCCGACATTCAAATCGTGACCACGCCGACCAATTGATCTGCCCCCTTTAGAGCGGTCCAAAAGTTAACTTAGACTGGACCCTGAAGGAGACGGAACATGGGCAAGAAGCACGGGCCTGAAGAAGTTATCGGCAAGCTGCGCGAGGCGGAGATCGTATTGGCGCAAGGCGGCACGGCGAGC
>CAMCUA010000177.1 GCA_945878455.1 Asaia bogorensis
TGCTGCCGTCCAGGCACATCTGCGCCCAACCGCCCTGGCAGTGCTTGCAGACGCCACATCCCTTGTAGTGATGCTCCATCACCCGCTGGCCGACACGAGCGAGATTTTCCGGCACGCCGGAGCCGACGGCGGCGACGATGCCGCAGGGCTCGTGCCCGGCAATGACCGGGCTGCCGTCGCCGCCCAGGCCCATGGATTTGGCGCCGCCGACGGCGCGGTAGAATTTCAGGTCGCTGCCGCACATACCCGATGCCTTGATCTCGATGACCACCTCGCCGGGACCGGGTGTCGGGTCGGGAAAGTTCTGTATTTCCAGCTTGCGGTCGCCGGTAAAGACCACGCCCTTCATAGTGCGTCCCCCTCGTTCGCGGAAAGCCCGTTCGGAGCACTTTGAGCCAAGCCGGCGGCCATGACAACCGCGCCCTGCGGTTGTCAGGCATCGAGCGTTCGCCCAATATGCTGGATACGGCATCGCAAGCGGGGGGTGTCCGATGGTAGCCTGTCCGGTCTGCCAGTTCGATAACCGGGAGGGTCGGCGGTTCTGCGCCGAATGCGGCGGTGGGCTGGCCGTGGCCTGCGCCGGTTGCGGCGCCGTCAACGAGCCTGGCGCCAAATTCTGCGGCAGTTGCGGTCTGGCCCTGACGGCCGCTGTGCCGTCGCCTGCCGCCAGTCGGGCACGGGTGGGCGAACGGCGCCAGGTCAGCATCATGTACGTCGACCTGTCGGGCTATACGCAGCTGTCTGAGTTGCTCGACGCCGAGGAGTTGCATACCACCACCGGCCGTGTCCTCGATACGGTGGACCGCACTGTCGCCGACTACGGTGGCACAGTGCACCGGCATGTCGGCGATGCGGTGATGGCGCTGTTCGGGGTGCCGGCGGCCCATGGCGATGATCCCTATCGGGCGGTGGCCGGCGCCCTCGCTATCCACGCCGCCATCGGCGTGCTTGGCGCCGAACTCGGCCGCGATCTGGCCGTCCACATCGGCATCGCCAACGGCGAGGTGGTGGTCGCCGAGCAGGGCGAGGAGCGGCCGAAGGACGTGCCCGAATACGCGGTGACGGGTGTCGCCGCCAATCTAGCATCGCGGCTGAACGGCATGGCTGCCCCGCGCGAGACCATCGTTTCTGATGGGATACAGCGTGCCGTCGAGCGCCATGTTGATTGCGAATCCCTGGGGGCCGTCGAGGTCAAGGGCCTGAAGGAGCGAGTCGTTGTCTGGCGGGCAACGGCGCTGCGGGCGGCGGACAATGACCGTCCACGTGGCAACCTTGTCGGCCGTTCTGCTGGTCGCCCTCGAGGGCCTGTCCTATGCCGAGATCGCGCAGGTCACCGATGCGCCCATCGGCACCGTGATGTCGCGGCTGGCGCGCGGCCGCGAGGCCTTGCGCACCCTGATGGACGGGGAATCCCGGCCCAACTTGAGGAGGGTGCGATGAACGACCGTTCCCTCAAGGGGGTCAGCGAAACCGATCTGCATGCTTTCATCGATGGCGAGCTTTCGGCGGATCGCGCCGCCGAGATCGAACGCTGGCTGGCCGAAAATCCCGCCGATGCGGCAAGGGTTCGCGCCTGGCGCACGGTCGACCGGGCGATCGGCACCCTTTATGCCGATGTGGCGAACCAGCCGATCCCGTCCCGGCTGACGCCCAGCGTCATCGCCTCTGGGCGGCATCGCCATCTGCTGCGGCTGGCGGCCGGCATCGTCCTGTTCGTCGCTGGTATTGGCGCCGGATGGGGCGCCAAGGACGTGTTTGTCGGCGATGCCGAAGATGAGTCGCTGGTCAGCCGCGCCATCTCGGCGCATCGGGTCTATACCGTCGAAGTGCGCCACGCGGTCGAGGTTGCGGCGGCCGAGGAGGCGCATCTGGTTTCCTGGCTGTCGAAGCGTCTGGATCATCAGCTCAAGGCGCCCGACCTCCTGCATACCGGCTTCCGATTTATCGGCGGGCGGATGTTGCCGAACAACGGCAAGCCGGCGGCCCAATTCATGTACGAAGACGGCAGCGGCCGGCGCTTGACCCTGTACGTCGCCCGCAGCCAGCCGAACCGGGTGACGGCGTTCCGCTATGAGCGCCAGGACGGCATCGGTGCCTTCTATTGGATGGACGGTCCGGTGGCCTATGCCGTATCGGCCGAGAGCGAGCGCGACTCGCTCCATGTGTTGGCGAGCGCTGTCTACGAGCAGGTCGAACGCTGATCGTACGCCGCTACCGATAGAGGCGTTCAATCAACCGCGGCGGCACCCCGGCGGCATAGAGCCCGAGACAGCAGAGATTGCGCAACGGCCGCAGCAGCCAGCCGTCGTGGCGATAGCGTTCGGCCGATGTCACCGCGACGGTATCGAGTAGGCACAGCCGCCGCCGGCCGATGCGCCGGACCATGTCCACATCCTCCATCAGCGGCATGGGCCGGAAGCCACCGATCTGGTCATAGAAGGCGCGCGCCATCAGCAAGCCCTGGTCGCCGTAGGGCAGGGCGAAGAGGCGACAGCGCCAGGCCACCGCCCGCGTCAGCAGCCGCGCCAGCGCACCGTCGTCGTCGAGGGCGAAACGGAAGGCTGCCGCCCGCAGGCCGTTGGCGGGCGCTTCCATAAAGCGTGCCACCGCCGTTATCCAGCCCGGCGCCGGATGGGTATCGGCATGCAGAAACAACAGCCAGTCACCGCGCGCGGCGCACGCTCCGGCATGGAGCTGCCGTCCCCGGCCGGGTTCGCAGCTCACCACCCGCGCCCCGGCCTGGCGCGCGATGGCCAGGGTATCGTCACGCGATCCCCCGTCGGCGATGATGATTTCCCGACCGCCTGCGGCGGCGATGTCATGATCGCCTTCGGCGGCGGCCAGGATAGCCAGCGTGCGCTGCAAAACCGCCGCTGCGTCGAGGGTGGGGATGACGATGCTCAGCATGGCCTCCGGCCTATCACGGCAGGGGTAGGTGTGGCCATCCGAGCTTGTCAAAGTTCTTGTTTTGTTCCATTGTTCGGGTTAGCTTTCGACGATGGTCGATATTCTTCCCGAACAGCCACGCAAGGGTCGCGGCGCCATCGGCAATCCGACCGGCCGTTTCGAGCCGCAGACACGGCATCGCATCGACGACGGTTGGCAGCGCCACACCGCGGCGCTGCCGGCCGATGACGACGCAGCGCTGCCGCCGCTGCAAACCGTGGTGACGCCAGAGGCGGCGCGGGCCGTCATCACCCGCAACACCTCACCCGACATACCCTTCGACCGCTCGATCAATCCCTATCGCGGCTGCGAACACGGTTGCGTCTACTGCTTTGCCCGGCCGACCCATGCCTATATGGGCCTGTCGCCGGGGCTCGATTTCGAAAGCCAGCTGTTCGCCAAGACCGATGCTCCGGCCGTTCTCGAACGCGAACTGCGCAAGCCCGGCTATCGCTGTGGCGTCATCGCCATCGGCACCAATACGGATCCCTATCAGCCCATCGAGAAGGAGCATCGCATCATGCGCGGCATTCTGGAGGTATTGGCCGCCTTCCGCCATCCGGTCAGCATCGTTACCAAGTCGGCCCTGGTGCTGCGCGATCTCGATATCCTGGCGCCGATGGCGGCCCAGGGCCTGGCTTCCGTCGGCGTATCGGTGACGACGCTGGACGGCGATCTGGCCCGCTGCATGGAACCGCGGGCGGCGACGCCGTTGCGGCGGCTGGCGACGTTGCGCGCCCTATCGGCGGCCGGCGTGCCGACGACGGTGATGGCGGCACCGATGATCCCCGGATTGAACGACGACGAGTTGGAGGCCATCCTGACGGCGGCGCGGGACTGCGGCGTGCGGTGTGCCGGTTATGTCTTGTTGCGCCTGCCGCTGGAACTGAAGGAACTGTTCGAGGGTTGGTTGGCGCATCATCGGCCGGACCGGGCGTCGCGCGTGCTGTCGTTGATCCGTCAATGCCGGGACGGCTGTTTGTACGATTCGAGCTTTGGCGGGCGCATGCGCGGGCAGGGGCCCTATGCCGACCTGTTGGCCAGCCGCTTCGCCGCCGCCTGTCGCCGGCTTGGCATCGATACAAGGCGCGCCCATGACGCGGGCCTGGATTGCAGCCGTTTCCATCCGCCGCCGAAAATCGGCGATCAGTTGACCCTGTTGTGACGGGGCCATCGCATTTGGCCTTTTGATTTCTTCGGCGCCGTCCTTCCCCCTCTCCCTGTCCCTCCCCCTCCAGGGGGGAGGGAACCATGCAGTGCCGCCGCAGCACATTGTCACGTCGACGGGAGGCTGAAACAGCGTTCCCTCTCCCCTTGAGGGAGAGGGACAGGGAGAGGGGTAGGCCGCGATTGCCCTGCCTGTTGCGAAGAGGCCTCTGCTCGGGTGGCATGCTAGGTTGCGGGCGGGAATCCGTATGGCGGTGCCAGGGAGACGTTCGGCCGTGCCCGATCTGCGTTACGAACAAGCGGCGCGTGCCGAAGGCTTTCTGCGCATCGCCGGGATCGACGAAGCCGGGCGGGGGCCGTGGGCGGGTCCCGTGGTGGCGGCGGCGGCGGTGCTGGATGGTGCCGCGTTGCCGGTGGAACTGCGCGACGGTCTCGACGACTCGAAGCGGCTGTCGCGGCGGCGGCGGGCGTGTCTTTTCGCGGCACTGATGCATTGCCAGGCCGTGCGCGTTGGCGTCGGGCGGGCCGAGGTGGCGGAGATCGATACGTTGAACATCCTCGGCGCCACGCTGCTGGCCATGCGCCGCGCCGCATTGGCTTTGCCAGGCGGTTGCGATCTGGCGCTGGTCGACGGCAATCGGCCGCCGGCCTTGCCCTGTCCGGTGCGCTGTATCGTCGGCGGTGACGGTTTGTCGCTGTCCATTGCCGCCGCCTCGATCGTCGCCAAAGTGACCCGCGATGGGGCGATGGCCGAACTCGATGCAGCCCATCCGGGCTATGGCTGGTCGCGCAATGCCGGATATGGGACAGCCGAGCACCGACAGGCGTTATCGGCCCTCGGCATCACGCCTCAACACCGGCGGAGTTTTGCGCCTATCCTCAAGATATTGAGTCAAGGCACCGGCTGACTCCCCATATATGGCGTCCCGATTCAGAACTAAGTCATTGAATCCAATTGCTTCTTGACGCCGACTCACCCGCCCCGCATGGTGGGGCGATGAAGCGACAGGAAAAAAATCCACGGGACCGGATCCTGCACGGCGAATGTGTGCAGGTGATGAACGAGTTGCCTGTCGGCTCGGTCGACATGGTCTTCGCCGATCCACCCTATAACCTTCAGCTCGGCGGGGAACTGCTGCGCCCGAACAACACCCGTGTCGATGGCGTCGACGACGAATGGGACCGTTTCAGCGACTTCGCCGTCTACGACACCTTCACCCGCGATTGGCTGAACGCTGCCCGCCGGGTCTTGAAGCCCGACGGCACGCTGTGGGTGATCGGCAGCTATCACAATATTTTCCGCGTTGGTTCCACCTTGCAGGACCTGGGCTACTGGATTCTCAACGATGTGGTCTGGCGCAAATCGAATCCGATGCCGAATTTCCGCGGCCGGCGTTTCACCAATGCCCACGAGACGTTGATCTGGTGCGCCCGCGACCGCGACTCGCGCTATCGCTTCAACTACGAAGCGATGAAGGCCCTCAACGACGATCTGCAGATGCGTAGCGACTGGTATCTGCCGCTTTGCACTGGCGGCGAGCGGCTGAAGATCGACGGCCGCAAGGCGCATCCCACACAGAAGCCGGAATCCTTGCTGCACCGGGTCATCATGGCGGCCACCGACGTCGACGAAGTGATCCTCGATCCCTTCTTCGGCAGCGGCACCACCGGCGCGGTTGCCCGCAAGCTCGGCCGGCGCTTCATCGGTATCGAACGGGAGAAGAACTACGTGACCATCGCCCAGGAGCGTCTGGCCAAGACCAAAGGCCCGACCGATCTATCCCTCGTCGACGTGCCCTCGAAACGGCAGGAACCGCGCATACCCTTCGGCTGGCTGGTCGAACGCGGACTGTTGATCGCCGGCGACGTGCTCTACGACTTCGGCCGCCGCCACACGGCGCGGGTGCGCGCCGACGGTACCTTGATCACCGCCGATTTTCGCGGCTCCATCCACCAGGTCGGCGCCTATGTGCAGCGCGCCCCGGCCTGCAACGGCTGGCAGTTCTGGCATGCCGATGTGAAGGGCCAACTGATCCCCATCGACATCTTTCGCCAGAAGCTGCGCGCCGAACTCCACTAAGCCCGCGGACGGCGCAGGCCGCCGCGCGCGCGGGAAACGAGGCCGTGGCTTCTCGCCTTGATGGGATAGTTGCCTTGCGTTATGGTCCGCGCCCCGGGGCCGACCAGCCCCGCCGCCCATAATGCCAAGCCGACACGCCGAACGGAGGGGTGCCAGAGTGGTCGATCGGGGCGGTCTCGAAAACCGTTGAGCGTGCAAGCGTTCCGTGGGTTCGAATCCCACCCCCTCCGCCAATCCCTACCGTCCCAACAGTCTCCCGGCCCATTCGGGACCGCTGAAAAGCCCAGGAAACGCGGGCTTCTCTGCACCAGGCTCCTGACCGCCGCTAGCACCAGAAACGCCGTTTTGGTCTCTCTCAGCCTTATTGTCTCCAAAGCTGCTGACTTTGCGATTTTAGTACTGTAATTCACGGTGCAAAACTCGGCCACACTAACGGTGGGGCTTGTCCTGCCGTGTCGGTTTAAAAGCCGGCCACGTCTAAGTCTCTGGCGGTTTGATTTGCCGGAGGCGGGGGATGTTCGGTGTGGATTTGTACGGGCGCGTTCGGC
>CAMCUA010000178.1 GCA_945878455.1 Asaia bogorensis
CCCGGAAACCGCGACGCCGCCATTGCCGCCTTCCGGTTCCGCTTCGCTCCACCTACAGCCGGCAATGGCCAGGGAGGAAGCAATGCACTAACATTCAACCCGGACCACCTAATGGGGGCCGATCAGCCGCCGATGGCGAAAAAGAAAAAAGGTGTTAGTTGGCCCAGAAAATTGTTCAGGAACTTGATAAAAAATTTCTTGTCGTAAATCTCGTAGCGGATCTCGTAGGTTCTGGCCATGTTGGCGGAGAAGCTTGCCAGTTCATATTGTGCGGTACCGTGGGCATGGATGTCGCTGATGCCGGAAATCGTCTCGCCGAGCTTCTCTGAAAACTGCCGGACATTGCGGACACGGGCCTTGCCCAGCTGATTGACCTTGCGTTGCAGCTTCGGGATGACATAGGCCTGCACGGGGTAGAGAGAAACCGCTGCCAAGCCGAGCTTCCAATCCTGGACGAACATGAAAGCCAGGATGGTCAGCAGCGTGCCTCCCTGATAGGCCGGAAGAGCAATGGAATCGCCGATGAATCCGCCGATCTGCTCGGTCTCGGCGGTGATCATGGTGACGATCGATCCCGACGAAGCGCTGCGGAAATGGGGCACGGGAAAGCGAATGACGTTCTGGATCAATTGATAACGGATGCGCCGCAGCATCCGTTCGGCCAGAACACCGATCAAAATATTCAAATGGTACTTAAAGCTGCCGTTAATAAAGACAAGAAAAATGAATAGTCCGCATAAAATCCAAAGATTATGGATAGTGATTTATGTTGAAAAAAATATTGTAATCGAATAACGAAAATAGTTGAATGTCCTTTGGAAATCCTGTTCCGCTGACAGCCTTATTGATAATTGTCTTTGGTAAATCCAATGAATAATAATAAAATGGATAAGATATGGCTGTGACGACGAGTATAAACAATTGATCGCGTTTGCTATATCTCCAGATATAGCTGAACAGTCTTCTATCCATCGTTCCCCGCCAGCGTCCGAAGGTTGTCTTGCCGTCGCTATGGCTCGCAAAGCCTGGGCGACTGGCATTTGTTTCGGACGTCTACCCACGTCTGTTGGCACCCTAGCAAAAAGCTGCCACGTAACCAACACGACCATGTGCCAATGGCTATGTTATGTTTGATAAATTTCTGACCATTGGAGATCTGCCCCCTATGGCACAAGGCATGGGTATGTCCGGACGCCGCCGGACACAGTTATTGGACGCCGCCATCTCCATGTTGAGTGCCGCCGGATATGATACAGCGGCGCAGAAGATCTTGGATTTCCGTGAGGCGGAATGGGACTTGGGAGAGGAACAGGCGGTCATGAACGCTGTGTCGGTGGGGCATTTCGCGGCTTTCGTGCGGGACTGCGCCTTGCCGGGCCGCTTGCCCCTGGCCGTGCGCGCCAGCGGCGAGATCGGGCTCGATTGGAGCGATGGCGCCCGCCAGCTGGCCCTGACCTTCTGCGAAGACGGTGACATCGCCTTTTCAGCAAACGGCCCGGATGGTGTGGCGAGCGTGCTCGGGAGGACGGTGGCGAACGGTCTCGACGAAGCTCTGGCCGGTGTCGGAGGCTGGAAATGGGTGCGTGTCATTGTATCGGGCTGATAGGCTGGGTACTTAACCAAGGCTTTACCTGGAACCCGCTATGGTTCCTGTGCGAAGCTTCTGGCCGCTCGCCAGACATAGCATCGGGCAAAAAAGTATGATGTATCGCGCGGCATTGCTCTCGTTCGTGGTCTTACCGCTAGGGGCGTGCGATTCCCTTTTTTTGGTCGAGGGTGGTTCGGCTTTTGTGACAGGTAAGCGCTTGAGCGATCAGGCTATTTCCTTGGCCAGCGGCAAAAATTGTGCAGTGAACCGCATTTCGCAAGGGCTGACCTACTGCGTCGAGGACGAAGCCAATCCGGTGCAGAATGTTTACTGTTACCGGACCCTGGCCGACGTCATCTGTTATGACCGCCCGCAATATGGCGAACGCCAACAAAAAGTCGGCGAAAACGATCACAATCTGGTTCCGCGCTAAGCATTCCTGCGGGTAGTTCGCACCGTCCATCAAATTCCGTGGGTTGGAACCGGCGTGTTGGATCGGCGCAAATTGCGGTAGCGGGCAAGCGCCCATAACGGGAAATATGCCGCGTAGCCGTGGTACTTTAGGTAAAACACCCGCGGAAAGCCGGCGGCGCTATACCAGGATTCCTGCCAGCGGCCGTTTTCGTCGCGCGGCGCATGCAGCAGATAGTCGATGCCCCGGCGCACCGCTTCGCTGTCGACTTCTCCCGCCGCCATCAGGCCGAGCACCGCCCAGGCGGTCTGCGAGGCCGTGCTTTCCTTGCATTCGGTACGGCGGCCTTGCTCATAACTGGCGCCATCCTCGCCCCAGCCGCCATCGGGCCGCTGGCGGGTCTTCATCCAAAGCACGGCTTTTTGTATATAGGGCGCCTTGGCATCCTCGCCGATGGCGTTCAAGGCGCACAGTACTGACCACGTTCCATAGATGTAGTTGGTACCCCACCGTCCAAACCAGGAACCGTCGCTTTCCTGTTCGGCCTTCAGGAAGTCGATGGCCCGGCTGACGGCGGACTCGTCGCGCTGACCGCCCAATTGGGCCAGCATGCCCAGACAGCGGGCCGTTACGTCGGCCGTCGGCGGGTCGAGCAGGGCGCCGTGATCGGCAAAGGGAATATGGTTCAGGTAATAGTGGGTGTTGTCGGCATCGAAAGCGCCCCAGCCACCGTTCTTCGACTGCATGCCGACGACCCAGCGGGTGGCGCGCCGGATGGTGTCGCGGTAGCGCGGATTTCCGCTGCGGTCGAGCGCCATGACCACCACCGCCGTATCGTCGACGTCGGGATAATGGGCGTTGCGGTATTGAAAGGCCCAGCCCCCGGGGGCCAGTCCTGGGCGTCGCGCCGACCAATCGCCTTTGACGTCGGTGACTTCGCGATCCAGCAGCCACTGCATGGATTTTTTGATGGGCTCGCCGTCGCCAGCTTCGCCAGCTTCCATCAGTGCATGCGCCATCAGACCGGTATCCCAAACGGGCGACCAACAGGGCTGAACATAGGCTTCACCGCCGCGCCGAACGATCAATGCATTGACCGCCGCCTTGGCAGTGACCAGCCGGGGATCGTCCTGGGCAAAGCCCAGCGCGTCGAACGCCATCACTGTGTTGGTCATGGCCGGGAAAATGCCGCCCAGGCCGTCGACACCGTTTAACCGTTCGCTGATGAAGGCGACGGCCTTGTCAATGGCCCGCCGCCGCCGGTCTTTCAGCAGGCCATCGAACAGGATCGGCTCGGCGAGCTTCAGGACTTTGTCGAACATCAGGAACAGATCGCCCAGGAACGATCCGGTCGGGTTGCTCAGGAATTGATCAACCTGGTAGGGCGGCGAGGTAAACAGTTCGGCGACACCGATGTCGCGCGGATTGCGTGCCCGAGGCTTGAGTGCCGCCAGGATGACCAAAGGTGCGATGACCGTGCGCGACCAATAGGCGACCTTTTCCATATGGAAAGGGAACCAGCGTGGCAGCAGCATCAGTTCCACTGGCATCGACGGACAGGCGCGCCAGGGCACCTCGCCGAACAGGGCTAGCGCGAAACGGGTGAAGACGTTGGCCTTGGCAGCGCCGCCGCGCGCCAGGATGGCGGCTCGTGCCCGGCGCATGTGTGGCGCGTCCGCGCTGTCGCCGGCCAGTTTCAGGGCGTAGTAGGCTTTGACGCTAGCCGAGATGTTAAAATCGCCGTCGTAGAACAACGGCCAGCCGTCATGCTTGTCCGACTGAATCCGGCGCAGATAGGTGGCCAGGTCGGCCTGTGTCGCCTCGTCGATTTCGTCCAGATAGTGACCGAGCAGAATGAATTCGGCTGGAATGGTTGCATCGGCTTCCAGTTCGAAGACGAAATGGCCGTCTTCGCGCTGCCCGGCGACGAATTTCCGACGCGTTTCCTCGATCGTCCGTTCGAGCATGGCATACTGATCGTCGGCAAGGTGCGCGCCGGGCGGAGAGCGAAAGTCGTCGAGACGAACGACGGTGTGACTGGCGGAGGCTTCGTGCATGACCGGTCTTTTCTGCGATGGCGGACAAAAAATCAAGGCCCTCCGGATAGTTATCCGGTTTATTCCCGATTTTGGAATTTGGGAAGGGAGCCTTGGCCTGCGGTTCAACCGGTCTCGATCCGTTCGCCGTGGCTCGTGCAATCGGCGGCGGCCAGGGCAACGAATGCATCGGTGATGCTCTCGGGTGTCTTGAGCGTCATCGGGTCTTCGCCGGGATAGGCTTGGGCGCGCATGCCGGTGCGTGTGCGTCCCGGACTGAGCAGATTGACCCGGATGGCGGTCTTTTCCACCTCGGCGGCATAGGTCAGGGCCAGCATGTCGAGCGCCGCCTTGCTTACCGCGTATGGCCCCCAATAGGCCTTGGGTCGGCGCCCGGCGCCCGATGTGACGAAGATCGCCCGACCCGAATCCGATAGGCGCAGCAAGGGATCGAAGGAGCGAATCAGCCGCCAGCTGGCGTTGACGTTGACATTCATCACCTGCTGCCAAACCTGGGGGTCGATGTGATGCAGCGGACTCAGCACACCCAACAGTGCCGCGTTGGCGACCAGCACGTCGAGCTTGCCGAAGCGCTGAAAAATGGCGCCGCCGATGGCATCGATGGCGGCATGATCGTTGAGGTCGGCTGGCACCAGCGTCGCTTGGCCGCCGGCGGCGCGAATCTCGTCGTCGACTTCCTCCAAGGCACCCTTGGTGCGTGCCAGCAGGATGACGTGGGCGCCTTCGGCGGCAAAACGGCGGGCGACGGCGCGACCGATGCCGCGCGACGCGCCCGTGATCAGCGCCAGGCGGCCGGCCAGGCGGGGTGGTTGGGGGCTCGCCATGACGATCAGCTCGATTCCGCCAGCAGGGGAAGTTGCTGCGGCCGGCTGACGTCGTCGTGGTCGGTCAGCGGGATGGGATAGTCGCCAGTGAAACAGGCGTCGCAGAATTGTGGGTGGGCGCTGTCGCGCGGCATGCCGGCCACCGCCTTGTAGAGCCCGTCGACGGAAATGAAGGCCAGCGAATCGACGCCGATTCTCTTGGCCATGCCGGCGACATCGTAGGAAGCGGCCAGCAATTCGTTCTTTTCCGGCGTGTCGATGCCGTAAAAGCACGAGCCGGTGATCGGCGGCGAGGAAATGCGCATATGTACCTCGGCGGCGCCAGCAGCACGCACCATCTCGACAATCTTCAGCGACGTCGTGCCGCGCACGATGGAATCGTCGATCAGGATCACCCGCTTGCCGGCCAAATGGGCGCGGTTGGCATTGTGCTTCAGCTTGACGCCCAGGTGGCGGATGCTGTCCGACGGCTCGATGAAGGTCCGCCCAACGTAATGGTTGCGGATGATGCCGAGTTCGAATGGCACCTTTGACTCGGCGGCATAGCCGATGGCAGCCGGCACACCGGAATCGGGGACGGGCACCACCACGTCGGCGTCGATATGGCTTTCGAGGGCAAGCTGCCTGCCGATACGCTTGCGAATTTCATAGACGTTGCGGCCGTCTACCGTGCTATCGGGCCTGGCGAAATAGATGTACTCGAAGACGCAGAAGCGCTGTGCCGTACGCCTAAACGGGCGGATGCTGTGCACGCCGTCCTCGTCGATGACCACTAACTCGCCGGGTTCGATGTCGCGCACGAAACGGGCGCCGATGATGTCGAGCGCGCAGGTCTCCGAAGCCAGGATGTGGGCGCCGTCGATTTCGCCCAGCACCAGCGGCCGGACGCCGAAGGGATCGCGCACGCCGACCAGCTTCTTGCGTGTCAGCACAACCAGGGAATACGCGCCCTCGACCCGACGCAGCGCGTCGATCAGCCGGTCGGTCACGGTCGAATAAAGGCTGGTGGCGACCAGGTGGATGATCACCTCCGTATCCATCGTCGATTGGAACAGGCAGCCGCGGTGGATCAGTTCGCGGCGCACCGTCCGCGCGTTGGTCAGGTTGCCGTTGTGCGCGATGGCCATGCCGCCGAAGCTGAATTCTGCGAAGATCGGCTGGACGTTGCGCAGCACCGTGTCGCCTGCGGTCGAATAGCGGTTGTGACCGATGGCGAAGCTGCCTTTCAGGGTTTGGATAATCGCTTCCGAACTGAAATTGTCGCCGACCTGGCCCAAAGCGCGATGGCTGTGGAATTGTTCGCCGTCGAAGGAAACGATACCGGCAGCTTCCTGACCGCGATGCTGCAGCGCATGCAGGCCGAGTGCTGTCAGCGCAGCGGCACTGGGATGACCATAGACGCCAAAGACCCCGCATTCCTCGTGTAGCCGGTCGTCGCCGCTGCCTGGCCAGAAGGGGCGGTTGTCGAAAGAAGCGATTGGGGTGCGGTCAGCCAATCCTCAACGTCCCGTCGATTCGATCAAGCGTTCCATCTCGCTGCGTTCCTTGTCCGAATAGCCCGGGCGCGGTTCGCCGCTGGCGTCGCGCGGCTGGGGCGTCAGCATCTGGTCGAGCATGCGCTTTGTTTCCCGCGCTTCTTTGCTTGCTGCCCGCTTCTTTGCAGCGTCGTCGCTGCTGGCGGCCTGTGCCGATCCGGGAGCAAGCGAGCGCAATAGGGCGGCACCGTTTTCAAGAAATGGCAAGCTCCGTGCCTCACGCAGCCAAACAGGCTGATCGGCCGGTGGCCACATCATACCA
>CAMCUA010000179.1 GCA_945878455.1 Asaia bogorensis
AAACTGACATCACAAACTACACGGCCCGCGATATCGACGAGATCACATGGGCCGTCAACTCAACGCCCAGAAAATGCCTCGGATACAAAACTCCCGCCGAGGCATTCCTTGAAAACATCAGGTGTTGTAATTGACGTGAGAATCCAGCGTCGTCCCCGCATGTCAACTACAGTCCCCGCGCAAAAAACGACTCTCCACTAGGACATTGATAAAAAAAATCGTCGATGGCTTTTCTTGCGGCGTCGCTTCGGACCGCCTATCCATAGGGCGAGCCACAGCAACAATGGAACGACCATGAGCGAATTGACGGTACCGCCGGAAGACTGCGCGACCATGGACGACGTGCGTGCCGGTGTCGACGCTATCGATCGCGCCCTGGTGTCCCTGCTCGCCCGGCGGCAGCGTTACATGTCGGCCGCCGCCCGCATCAAACCGACGCGCGCCGCCGTCCACGATGCCGCCCGCATCGAACAGGTCGTCGCCAAAATCACGGCGGCAGCCGGACGCGAGGGGCTGTCTGCTGCCATCGCCGAACCGGTGTGGCGCACGCTGATCGAATGCTGCATTGCCTATGAATTTTCGGAATGGGATCGCCTGCGTGGACAGGCTGACGATGGCAGATATTAAAACCGCAACTTGTTCCTGCCGCGCCTTGCCCTAAAATGACATCATGGCCTGAACGGAACAGGAGAACGTGGATGCGCTGCTTGTCCTTCCTGTTACTCGCCGCCGGCATCGCCGTTGCCGTCCCCGCGTCCGCCCATCACGGCTGGGGCTCCTACGATGCCAACAACCCGATAACCATCGCGGGTCCTATCGCACAGATCTCCCTACAAAATCCCCATGGCGAGATGACGGTCGTCCTCCAGGACAAACCATGGCGGATCACCCTCGCGCCACCGTCGCGCATGAATTCGCGCGGCGCCACCGCCGACATCGTGAAGGCCGGCGTTGGCGTGGTTGCCTACGGTTATCCGAAAAGCGACGGCAGTCTTGAAATCCGCGCCGAGTGGGTCGAGGTGAACGGCCAGCGCTACGAATTGCGCTGAGCCGGATTCCCATGCGATGCAGGAATTTCTCGTCGCGATAGAGGCATCGAACGCGGGTGGGGCGATTCGCACCTCGATTTGGCTCTACCCCGTTGCCAATGTCCTGCACGTGCTCTGCGCCATGAGCTTCTTTGCCGCCGTCGCCGCCATGGACGTAAAAGTCTGGCGCGCCGCAACGACGGCCGAGATCCGGTCGTTCATCCGGTGCGTCCGCCCCTATGCCATCGTCTTCTTTGCCCTCCAGTCGGTCTCCGGCCTGACGTTGTTCCTGCCCGAGGCCAGCCACACCGGCCACAACGCCGCCTTTCAATTGAAGCTGGTCGCCATTCTGTTGGCGCTCGCCAATGTCGCCGCCCTGGAATCGGTCTTGGGTCGGACTACCGCCAGCGCGGTGCCGTCCCCCGGCCTGCGCGCCAGCGCCGCCGCCTCCCTCGCCCTCTGGCTGACCGTCGCTACCTTCGGACGTCTGATCGCCTATTTCTGAATCGGCCCGCCGCGCCTTCGATGCCGAGATGCAGCATCAGCGACAGCAACACGATGGCCACCACCGGCGCCAGCACCAGACGCGGCGTGTCGAACAGGAACAAGCGATACTCGTGGATCATGCTGCCCCACTCCGGGCGCCCGGTGTCGCCAGACAGGCCGAGGAAACCCAGAGAAGCGACCAGCACCACGGCGCGGCCGGCATCCGCCCCCGCCAGCGCCCCCAAGGGCGCGGCCAAATGGGGCAACAGGTGGCGCCGCATGCCGGCGGCGCGCGACACGCCAAGTGCTTCAGCCGACCGCCAATAGGGCTCCGCCGTCAAGCGCTCGACCAAGCCGGCAACAACCAGGGCATAGGGCGCCCAGGCAGTGGCAGCCAAGGCCAGCGCCGCCGTCACCGGTCCAGCGCCGACCACGGCGGCAATCGCCAAGGCAACAACCAGGGTCGGCACCGCCAACGCCAGTTCGGCCAACCGCCGCGTCGCCTGTCGCATCGCCGTGCCACCCAAGGCAATGATGGCGCCGATGGCGATGCCGAACCCCAGCGTCGCCACCAAGGCGACAGCCACGGCGAGCAGCGATGGCGCCGCACCGGCCAACAACCGCGCCGCCAGGTCGCGTCCCAAGTGATCGGTGCCCAACCAGTGTTCGGCCGAGGCTGACGCCAACACGCGGTCCAGGTCGAGTGCTTCCGGATCGTGCGGCGGCCACAGGCTGCCCGCCGCCGCGATGGCGATTGCCGCCGCAACCGCCCACGCAGCCGGCATGCCCATCATCATGCCAACCTCGGGTCGAGCCGGCGGCGCGCCGCACGGGCCAGCTCGTAAGTCGCCACGATCCACAGCGCGACCAGCGCGATGTAGGCCTGCAGCACGGTGTAATCGCGCGCGCCGACCGCATCGACCACCGCGTCCGACAGGCCGGGGATACCGAAGACCACTTCGGCCACGGCCGTACCGCCGATGACCCAGGCCAGCTCCGGCGTGACGGCGGCGAGCACGGTCAAGGCCGCGTGCCGCCGGCCGTGCCCCCACAAAGCGGCGGCGGGCGACAGCCCCTTGGCCAAAGCCGTGCGCATCCAAACGGCGGCGGCGGCCTCGGCGAAGGCGGCGCGCGCCACGCGGCTGATGCTACCCAACGAGAACAGCGCCACCAGCAGCACCGGCAACAACAGCCGTTCCGCCACCCCGCCCGACAGCGGCCGCAACACCTGCCACTCGGCGGCCAAGAGCCACAGCAGCACCAGCCCGACGGCGAAGGCCGGCAGCGACTGTCCAATCACAGCCAGAAGTTGCGTCGCCCGTTCGGCCAAGCCGCCCGGCTTCAGCGCGGCGCGATAGCCGAGACCGAAACCCGCCAGCACCGCCAAGCCCAGTCCGCCGCAACCGATGGCCAACGACCACGGCGTGCGCCGCACGAATTCGTCGAACACCGGTTGGCCGCTGGCCAACGAACGGCCCCAATCGCCGCTCAGGAAATGCATCAGCCAGCCAGCGAACTGTTCGGCCAACGGCCGGTCGAGGCCCCAGGCGGCGCGATACTCGGCGATCAGCGCCGGGCTCGCGGCAAAGCCGCGCGCCTGCGCCATGATCGCCGCCGGATCGCCGGGCAATACCCGGATCATCAGGAAAGCCGCCGCGACGACGACCAGCCACGCCCCTGCCAGTCTGCTTGCCTCGCGCGCCGCGGCGATCATCGGGCGTCTCCCCTATCGCGCCAGCCGCAAATCGTCGCGGACGATGTAATAGTCCGAACCCCAGGGCTCGTAACCGGCCAGCCGCTTGGCGATGCCGACATGCCATTCCGGCGTGACCAGGAAAGCCACGGGGGCTTCCTCGGCGACGATGGCCTGTGCTTGCCGGGCCAGTTCGGCACGCCCCTTGGCATCGGCGGCTTCGCCCAGGCGCGCCGTCAACGCATCCATGGCCCCATTCGACCAGCCCGAAAAATTGTTGCCGCCGCCGCTGACCAGGAACAGGCCGAGGAAGAAGGCCGGATCGCCGGCCGGCGCCGTGTGTTGCGCCCACAGCAGCAGATCGAAGGCACCCGCCTTGGCCGTCTCGTTGGGCGACTCGCTGACATGCGTCGTCGCGGCGATGCCGATCTTCCTCAAGGCGCTGCGGATCACCGGCTGAAAGGTGATCAGGTCGGGACGTTGGGTATAAGCCCACAGGCTCAACGTCAGGGGCATGCCGTCTTTGGCGCGAATGCCGCCGCTGCCCCGTTTCCAACCGGCCGCGTCGAGCAGGGCTTCGGCCTTCGCCATGTCGTGCTCCAGCGGGCCGGCGGCGGCGAAGGGATAGACCGCCGCATAGGCACCGGTCGCCGGGATGCCGGAGCGCGCTGCCTTGATCAGGTCGCCCCGGTCGATAGCCAGGTCGATGGCTTTGCGCACGCGCACATCGCTCAACGCGCCACGCCGCGTATTGAACCACATCATATATTGATAGCCGACGGGGAAGCTGCGCACGCTCAGCTGCGGATCGGCCTTGAGCATCGGCAGCGTTTCCACCGGCAGGTGAAAGGCCAGATCGAATTCGCCGGCCTTGAAGCCGAGCGCCAGGGCCTGGCCGTCGGCAACGCGGCGCAGGATGACGTTTGGGCGTGCCTCGGCATCCGGGAAATGTGGATTGGGCGTCAGGTCGAGACGGCTGCCCGCCGCAAAGGCGGCCACTGCGAACGGTCCGGTGAAGACCATGCCGCCCAGCGTCTCGCGATACACGGGAAAGGCCCATTCGGCGAGCACGGCAGGCAGCACCGGCGTCGGCCGCTCGCTGTTCACCTGTAAGGTTGCGGAATCAAGCGGCGTGAACGTCAGCCGCCCGGCGCTCGCCCGCGCCACCGGATTCTTCTCGCCACTGCGGTTGAGCGCCGTGGCCACGGCGGCGGCATCGAGCCGGCTGCCGTCGGAAAAAGACCGGTCCTTGCGCAGCACAACCCGCCACGAGCCGTCCTCCTGCCGGGTAGCGCTTTCGGCCAGCACCGGCACGACGCGGCCCTCGCGCGACACGGTGAACAGATTTTCGGCGACACCGTGGCTGACCAACGCCCAACCCGCCGACCCTTCCGCCGGATCGAGGCTGCCGGTCAGGAAGGTTTGCCCGACGTTGATGCTCACCCGCTCGGCGCCGACAGCCGATGCGCCGGCCAGGCCCGCTGCCAGCAGCAGGCCCAAGCCCAACGTCAGCGCTGCAACCAAATCTCTGAAATCAAGCGTATCGCCGGTCGGGTAGCGCATCGCGTCTCCTCGGTACGGGCATCGGAGAAGACGAACGCGGCCGCGCGAGGTTGACGGCACACGGCGTGCCGCAATAGCGGGTCGATGGATACGACATGGCGCTCCTCCCCCGGACACCCCGCCCGGTTCGGTGTTAACACGTTGTCAGCAGGTCTCCTGGCTCGCGGGTCTCTGCGCCGGCCGGCCTTCCCGGTTACCCAGTGGCTCGGTTCGGACGGCGCTCGCCGCTTACAGTTGCGGGGACAGCTCCGGCATCGCGCCCGTGTTGGACACACACCGGATTCCCTTTTGATCCCAAGACGGGAACTGACGCCGCACTATAGACGCCGGCACAGGTCGGCCGTCAAGCCGACTCCGGCGTACCGCCGTAGGCCACAGGTTTCACTTGATCTGTTCGCGGCTTTGCGTGTCCCTTGGCGCCGGATGGTTGAGGAGTTTTCATGCAGGCCTATCTGATTGTTTTTCTCGGTGCCGGCATCGGCGGGGCGTTGCGCCATGGCGTGAATATTGCCGCCCTGCGCCTGTTTGGCGGCGAATTTCCCTTCGGCACGCTGGCCGTCAACATCATCGGCTCGCTCTGCATGGGCCTGTTGGCCGGCATCTTCGCACTGAAAGCCGATCCCGGACTGAACTTGCGGCTGTTCCTGATCACCGGCGTGCTCGGCGGCTTCACCACCTTCTCCGCCTTTTCGCTGGACGCCGCCTTGCTCTACGAGCGGGGACAATTAACCTTGGCGGCACTCTACATCGCCGTTTCAGTCGGCGCGGCCCTCGGCGGCCTGTTCGCCGGGATGTTTGTCATTCGCCAACTCAGCTGAACGAGGTCCCCGTCATGCCGGCACGACATCCCCTCGCCATCGCCACCTTGGTTTGCCTGACAGCCCTTCCAGCGGTTGCGCTCGACAGCACCGTCAACAGCGATAAGGGCCGCCTTCGCGTCGCCACCTTCGCCCAAGGTCTGGACCGCCCCTGGGGCCTCGACTTTCTGCCCGATGGACGCATCCTGGTTACCGAACGGGCCGGCCGCCTGCGCCTCGTCGGCACCGATGGCAAGGTGTCGCCCCCATCGCCGGGATCCCCGCCGTCGATGCCCGTGGACAGGGCGGTTTGCTCGACGTCACGCTGCATCCACAATTCGCCAGCAATCGCTGGCTCTACCTGTCCTACGCCGAACCCGGCATCGACGGTACCAATGGCACGGCGGCGGCGCGCGGCCGGCTGGCCGAGGACGGCACGCGCTTGACCGACGTCACCGTGGTCTTCCGCCAGGAACCGAAACTGCCAAGCACGCTGCATTTCGGCTCGCGCATCGTTTTCGATCCCGCCGGTGGGATGTATGTGACCACGGGCGAGCGTTCCTTCGACCGCTTCCGCGAACAGGCCCAGGACTTGAACTAGCTCTTGGGCAAGGTCGTGCGTCTGACCGATGACGGTCGGGTGCCACCCGACAATCCCTTCGTCGGTCGCCCGGGCGCCCGGCCGGAGGTCTGGTCCTACGGTCATCGCAACATTCAAGGCGCCACCATCGACCCGCGCACCGGCAAGCTATGGACCATCGAGCACGGTCCGCGCGGCGGCGATGAAATCAACATCCCCGAGCCCGGCCGCAACTACGGCTGGCCGGTCGTCTCCCACGGCGTCAATTATTCCGGCACGCCGATCGGCAGCGGCAAGACATCCGCCCCCGGCATGGAAGACCCGATCCATACCTGGACACCGGTGATCGCCCCGGGCGGCATGACCTTCTATACCGCCAACCTGTTCCCCCAGTGGCGTGGCAACCTGCTGATCGCCGGACTGGTGGCGCAGGCTGTCGTTCGCCTCGAACTGGACGGCAACAAGGTGGTGCGCGAGGAACGCCT
>CAMCUA010000180.1 GCA_945878455.1 Asaia bogorensis
CGTCGCGCATGCCGTCGCCCATGAAGTTGAAGGCGAGCACGGTGATGACCACCGGCAGCATCGGCAGCATCAGCCAGGGATAAAGTGCCACGGCTTCGATGTTCTGCGCTTCCGACAACAGCACGCCCCAACTGGTGACGGGCGGACGCAAGCCGAGGCCCAAGAAGCTCAAGGCGGTTTCGCCGAGGATCATCGAGGGCACCGACAGGGTTGCCGAGGCGATCAGATGGCTCATGAAATTGGGCAACAGATGGCGGCCGATGACGCGGCTGGGGCTGGCCCCCATCAATTGGGCAGCTGAGCAGTAATCCTCTTCGCGCAGCGCCAGCAGCTTGGAGCGCACGGCACGCGCCAGGCCAGGCCAGTCGAGCATGCCGAGGATGACGGTGATGCCGAGGTAGATGAGGATCGGGCTCCAGGTTACCGGTAGCGCTGCCGACAGCGCCATCCACAAAGGCAATTCGGGCAGCGAGCGCAGGGTTTCGATCACGCGCTGCACGATATTGTCCACCCAACCGCCGAAATAGCCGGCCATGCCGCCGATGGTGATGCCAAGGAGGAAGCTGATGGTGATGCCGAGCAATCCGACGGTCAGCGAGATGCGCGCCCCGTAGATCAGCCGAGACAACATGTCGCGGCCGAGCCGATCGGTGCCGAGCACATGCAACGTTCCACCCACGGCTGGGCAGGCCAAATGGAAGTTGGCCGGTATCAAATTCCAGAACTTATAGCCATCGCCCTGGCAGAAAAAGCGGATCGGCTGCACCTTGGTGGTGTCTTCGCGGTATTCCCGCTTCAGGTTTTCCATGTTGAGAGTATAGGCGTAACCGTAGACGAACGGCCCGACGAATTGTCCGTCGTGGAACAGGTGTAACGACTGCGGCGGCGCGAAGATGACATCGGCGTTGCGCGTGTGCAGCTCGTAGGGCGCCAGGATTTCGCTGACGAAAATGGAGAAATAGCTAAGCAGCAGGACGGCCGCGGCAACCACGGCGACGCGATGCCGCTTAAAGCGCCACCACATCATGCGCCACTGGGACGCCATGTAGATGCGTTCCTGGTCCGGCGTCAGCGCTTCGATGCTGTAGGCATCGAACGGCGCCGGCGAGACGTAGTGCAACAGCTGTTCGCCGGGAGCCGGCGCGCGCGCGATCTCGCTCACCGCTGGGTTCCTCCCTGCAGGCGGATGCGCGGATCGAGCACGGCCAGCAGAATATCGGACAGGAACATGCCGATGACGGTGAGCAGGGCGAGGAACATCAGGAACGATCCAGCCAGGTAGGTATCCTGGTTCTGCAGGGCGGTAAGCAGCATCGGCCCCGTCGTCGGCAGCGACATCACCAGCGAGACGATGACCGACCCGGACACCACCTGTGGCAACATGTTGCCGATGTCGGCGATGAACGGGTTGAGCGCCATGCGCAGCGGATATTTCAGCAGCAGCCTGCCCGGCGGCAGGCCCTTGGCCCGGCCGGTGACCACATATTGCTTCTGCAATTCATCGAGCAGGTTGGCGCGCAGCCGGCGGATCATGCCGGCGGTGGCCGAGGTGCCGATGACAAAGACCGGTACCGCCAGATGCTGCAGCACCGACAGCATCTTGCCCGTCGACCACGGCTCATCCAGATACTCCGGCGCCATTAGACCACCGATGGCCGTGCCGAAGAACACGTTGGCGAAATAGAGCAGGATAAGGGCCAGCAGGAAATTCGGCGTCGCCAGCCCGAGGAAGCCGAGGAAGGTCAGACCGTAATCGCCCCAGCTGTACTGATGGGTGGCGGTATAGACGCCGATGGGAAAGGAGACGATGTAGACGAACAGGATGGTGGCGAAATTGAGCACCATCGACAGCGTCATGCGATCGCCGACCACATCGGCAACGGGCAGATTGAATTCAAAGGAAAATCCCAAATCGCCCTGGAGCATGCCGAAGACCCACAGGACGTAGCGTTCGACCAGCGACCGGTCGAGACCGTACTGCTGGCGCAGGAAATCGATCTTCGCCTGATCGACGGCCTCACCCTGGCTTTGCAGTTCGTTGATGTAGGTGGTGAGGAAGTCGCCGGGCGGAAGCTGGATGATGATGAACACCAGCGCACTGATCACCAACAGGGTGAGCAGCATGGTCATGATTCGACGGCACAAATAATGCAGCATGATGGGGTGTGCCGTCCTTATCCGCCGACGTTATCGAGCCAGAACTGGTCGGGCCGATAGATGCCGAAATGCGCCCCGGGATCCCAGTTGAACACCGCCTCGGCCGGCACGTTGCGCAAATGCCGGTCGACGACGACGGGCTGAAAGACACCCGTGACCAGGCCGATGGTGAAGACATTATCGGCGAAGAGCCCGAGCATCTCGTGCCAGATACGCTGCTTGTCGTCTACCGCCGTGGCGAAGCGCCAATCGCGTTCCAGTTCGGCCAGCCGCTTGGGGACCGGCATATCGACCGCCTCGCCCGATTTGCCGCCGGTCTGCACGAATTGACCCCACTTCGGCCATTGCAGATGGTTCTGATCGGTGGGCGCCAGTTCGCGCGGGCTGAGATCGGCCGTCGGCACGCCGTTCTCCAACCCCGACCACACCGACATCAGGGTCTGGCCGGCGAATACCCGATTGCGAAACACGTCGCGCTGCAATGCCTTCGGATAAATCTTAATACCGGCCTTCAGCCAGGAATCGTGTACCAGTTCGAGCACGTCCGTCCCCTCGGACGGGACATCAGCCAGTTCGACGACCAGTTCCATCGGCCGGCCGTCGGGCAACAGGCGTAAGCCCTGTTCGTTGCGCTTGGTAAGCCCCAGGCTGTCGAGCAGCACGTTGGCGCGCGGCAGATCGAATTCCGTCCACTTGGTGGCGTATTCGTCGCGATACAACGGACTTTCCGGCAGCACCGTGTTGTTCGACTTCACGGCCAGGCCAAAATAGATGACCTGGTTGATTTCATGACGGTTGGTGGCGAGCGAGAGGGCGCGGCGGAAATCGACCTCGCGGAACAACTTGCGCCACTCCGGATCCTCGGCGTTCAGGTTGGGAAACAGCGCGACCTGCGAACCCTTCGCCTGGCGCCACAGGTGCACCTTGAAATCGCCGCGCTTCTCCCCCTGTTTGAGGAAGGTGTAGTTGCCGAAGGTCAGGTTACGCGCCTGCAGATCGGATTCGCTGGCGCCTGTTTTGGCCGGAATCAGCTTGGAATTGGCAATGACCACGTTGATCTGATCGATATAGGGCAATTGCCGCCCGGCTGTATCGACCCGGTGGTAATAGGGATTGCGCTGAAAGATGAAACGTTCCGACGGCGGCTCGACCGTGTTCATCCATGGCTGCAGGGTCGGCATGCTGGGATTGTCAGCATCGCGGCCGCGATCCTTGCGGAAGTGCAGTGCCGTCCAGTTGCGCTGCTTTTCCTTCTGCACCTGAGCGGCAAGCTGCGCCGCATCGGCGTATTTGGCATGGAATTGCTTGAGGTAATGGGCCGGACGGAAAATTTCGAGCGGCGTCGGCCCGGCGAGCGCCGGCAGGAACGCGTGGTTGGGATCGGTCCAGGAATAGCGGACAGTCAGCGGGTCGATGACCTCGAACTTCGGCAGCTTGCCTTCGACCAGCATTTCCTGCGGCGGCGCGGTGGCGCGGAATTCGCTGTTGGTGACCATGTCTTCCCACCAGTAGCGGAAGTCCTCGGTGGTGAAGGGCTGGCCGTCGGACCATTTGTGGCCGGGGCGCAGACGCATGGTAAAGACGCGGCCCTGTTCGACTTCAACGGCGCTGAGGATATCGGGCTGCAGGTTGAACTTGAGATCGTAGACCACCAGACGGGCATAGCTGTAGACCACCATCTGGCGCAATTCGCGCACGCTCGCCAGCAGCATGTCGATGGAACCGCCGGAGCGGCCGGCCACGGCATCGCTGCCCTTGAAGTCGACAACCAAGGGACTGTCGGGCAAGCGTTGGCCGACGGGCGGCATCTTTCCCGCCGCGACCGGCGCCGCCAGCACCGGGGTTTCGAGCAGCACCGCTGGGGTGCCAGCCGAATGCGCCGCGGTGGCGGCGAGAGCGACAGTGACGACGATAGTTGCCACAAGACTTCGCATGGGTTTCATCGCACAGACCCCAGAACGGCGGCGGCGGGACGCACGCTCGCCCGCACGAAATGACCACCACCGAGATCGACCATATCCAACCGGCTGCCGCCACCCGCACCGAAGGGTTCGGGCCAGGCCTGCGGATTGGACGCCCGGCCTTCCATCAGCGCCGTCAGATCGAGACGGCGGCGTGGATCGGGGAAGGGCACGGCGCTGAGCAGCGCCTGTGTGTAGGGATGCACCGGATTGCGGAACAGCGCCTCACGTGGCGCCAGTTCCACCAGCCGCCCGGCGCACATCACGGCAATACGGTCGGCCATATAGTCGACAACCGCCAGATTGTGCGAAATGAACAGGTAGGTGAGGCCCAGTTCCTTTTGCAGGTCCTTGAGCAGGTTGAGGATCTGCGCCTGTACGGAAACATCGAGTGCGGACACCGGCTCGTCGCACAATAGAAGCCGCGGTTTCAGCGCCAAGGCGCGGGCGATGCCAATGCGCTGGCGCTGACCGCCGGAGAAACTGTGCGGATAGCGGTTCAGGAAGCGCGGATCAAGACCGACCACGCGCATCAGCTCGGTGACCATTTCGCGTCGGTAGTCGGCATCGCCAATGTTGTGGATGATCAGCGGTTCGGCCACCAGATCGAAGACGGTCATGCGCGGGTTGAGCGAACTGAATGGGTCCTGAAAGACGTATTGAATGCGCCGGCGCATGGCCACCAGGGCGGCGGCATCCAGCTTCAGCAGATCGACCCGCTCGTCGCCATCGTCGAAGACCACCTCGCCCACGTCGGGGGCGACAGCACGCATGAGTATCTTGCTGAGCGTCGTCTTGCCGCAGCCGCTTTCGCCGACCAGGCCCAGGCATTCGCCGGGGAAGACGTTGAAGCTGACATCGTCGACGGCGCGTACGCCGGCTTTCGGGGCGCCACCGAAGATGCCACCGCCCTTGCGCGTGCCGAAACTCTTCGAGATATGGCGGACGTCGAGCAGCGGCGTTCCTTGCGCCGGCCCGGAGGCAACGGCTTCGCGCTTCAGCAGGTGGCCGGTCTGATGGGTAATTTCGCGCAGTGGCACCAAGCGTTCGCCCGGCTTCATGTCGAAATGCGGCACCGCCTTGAGCAAGGCCTTGAGGTAGGGATGGGCCGGCCGGTCGAAGATGTCGTGCAGCGTGCCGGCTTCCATGACCTCGCCATGATAAATCACCACCACTTCGTCGGCGACGTTGGCGACGACGCCAAGGTCGTGGGTGATGATCAGCACGGCCATGCCGAGTTCGCCCTGCAGATCCTGGATCAGGCGCAGGATCTGAGCCTGGATGGTGACGTCGAGCGCCGTCGACGGTTCATCGGCGACCAGCAGCGACGGTCGGCAGATCAGCGCCATGGCGATCATCGCCCGCTGCCGCAGACCACCCGACAATTCGAACGGATAGGTATCGAAGGCCCGCGCCGGATCGGGAAAGCCGGCCATGCGCAGCATCTCGACCGTGACGCGGCGTGCCTCGGAACGCGACACGCCGCTGTGCAGCAGCAGCACTTCGCCGATCTGATCGCCAACCGTGTGCAAGGGCGACAGCGAGGTCATCGGCTCTTGAAAAATCATCGAGATACGGTCGCCGCGCACGCAGTGAAAACCCGCATCCGCGGGGTTGAGCTGGGCCAGATCCACCGTGCCGTTTCGCAGCGACGATGCGAGCGGGCTTTGGCCCAAGGCTTGGTCGTGAAACAGGATTTCGCCACGTGTGATGCTGGCCGAGCGCGGCAGCAGGCCCATGATCGCCTGTGCGGTGACCGACTTACCCGAGCCGGATTCACCGACCAGCGCCACCGTCGTTCCGGCGCGGACCCGGAACGACAGGCCCTTCAACGCGGAAATCATGCCACCCTGGGTGCGGAAGGCGACGTGCAGGTCGTTGACGCGCAACAGATCGGTCACGAAGCGGCCTCCCGGTCACGGCGGGACGGGCGCGGAGGCTGCAGCGCTTCGAGCGAAATGCCGAGGGAATCGAGATTGGCCGCCGTGGCGCCACTAAGCGATAACTTCTTTTCCAGAGCGACGGCAACCGCCGGGCGCAACATGTCTTCGAAGCCGTCGCAGGTCGATTCGATATGTACTTTGCCTTGCGGCCCTCTCAGGCGGAGCTGCATCCAGCCGTCGCCTTCGATCTTTTTCGACCTGCGTTCACGCCGCGAGGCGAAGTAGGACAACTTGATCTCCCGCAGGTCTTGCCAGGGAATGGGCGTGCGTCGCCAAGCGGTAACCACCAATCCGTCATCGTTCAACTCGATTCGGGTACGATGGCGGGTATAAGTGACGAAAGCGTAAATGGCAAAAATACCCATGAAGACGAAGGCAATGACTGCCAGCAACGTCGGCACATCGTCGAGCGTGAAAGGCAGGCAGGCCAGGACGAAGCCTACCCCAGCGCGGAGGTAGTCACCAACGATGGCCCGGGGCGGATAGGCGTGAACGCTCACCTGCCGGCCTCCAGCGCCGTATCAACGGAAATCCA
>CAMCUA010000181.1 GCA_945878455.1 Asaia bogorensis
GTTTCGTCGGCGATGGAGCAGCCGTGCAGCATGACCATATGGCCGATGGTCACCCGCGCCCCGATGTTCAAGGGGAAAGTCGGGTCGGCATGCAGCACGCAGCCTTCCTGGATGTTGCTCTCCTCGCCGATGACGATGGGCTCATTGTCAGCGCGGACCACGGTATTGAACCAGATGCTGGCATTCTTCTTGACGATCACCTTGCCGATCAGCACCACATTTGGCGAAATCCAGCATTCGGGATCGAGTTCCGGGCGCCAGACCTCGTTGTTGTTGGGACCCCAATTGTTCAACGCGTAGCGCATGTTCTAACCCTCCGGCAGGCCACGGGATGGGAAAAGGGAACGGCGGCGGGTCGGAACCCAAAGACACCGCGGGGACCGCGGCTGAAGACATTTACATCCCCGGGCGGACGGCTGGAAGCGAAATTCAGCCGCCGCCTCAGCCGCGCCGATCCTCTTCGTCTCAGGTTTCGGCACCCGCCCCCTTCAAGCCTTGGAGATTGCCTCGTCGCCCAACAGGAACGGCGCATTGCAGCCCTTGGCAATCTCCTGAAGCTTGCCGCGCAGGCCCGGCGGGATGGGAATGCCCTTCTCCAAGCGCAGCTTGACGGTTGCCTGCTCCGGGTCACCCGGAACCAGCACCGGCTGCGCTGGATCGACCGGCTTGGCGGCGTGCAGGCTGTCGATCAGTTCGTCGGTGATGCGCTCGAACTCGCCCTCCGGCATCAGCGCCGTCGGATTGATCACCATGAACCAATGGCCGAGGTTCGCGCTTCCCGATGTCGGGCGATCCTTGGCCGTGACCAGGGTGGCGCCGCTGAGCGCCGTCGAGAGGATTTCAACCATGGTCGCCAGGCCATATCCCTTGTGACTGCCCAATTCGCGGGTGCCGCCCAGCGGCGTCAGCATCGCGCCCTTGAAGTACCACGACGAATCGGTGGTCGCGCGGCCTTGGTCGTCGGTGATCCAGCCTTCCGGAACCGGGCGTTTTTCGATAGCGGCATTGCGGATCTTGCCAGCGGCCGATGTCGAGGTGGCAAAATCGAGACAGAACTGGCCGTTGCGCTTGGTCGGCGCCGCAAAGCAAAAGGGATTGGTATTGAGCATGGTCTCAGCCGAGAAGGTCGGCACCACGGTCGGGCGGGCGCCGTTGGTGGTGGCGAAGCCGAGCAATCCTTGGCGGGCGGCCATCAAGGCATAGACGCCAGCGGCACCGAAATGGTTCGAGTTGCGCACCGTGGCGCAGGCAACACCCATGGCCTTGGCCTTCTTGATGGCCAGTCCCATGGCGGTGGCACCGGGAACGAAGCCGAGACCGCCGCCGCCGTCGACCACGGCCGTCGTCGGCGTTTCGTGCACCACCGTCACGTCGGTATTGATGGTGATCAGGTTCTTGCGGCGACGCTCGTCGTAGGAAACCAGCATGGCGATGCCATGGGTATCGACGCCGCGCAGGTCGGCCTCCAGCAGCAGGCCGGCACTGGTCTCCACATGCTCGGGCTTCATGCCCCAGGCGGCGAAACATGCTGCCATTTGCTGGCGCACCAGGCCGTGCGGGAAGCGGGGATAGTCGTAGTCGTCATTGTTGTACATGGCAGGCGCATCCTCGGCCGGTTCTTGTTGGCGGCACCTTAGCATGTTGCCAGCCGGAGAATAGCGCCCGGCGAAGGCGGCAACTGTGCAATCGGGTAAGCGCTGCTAGACTGCGATATGGCTGTAGATTCCCAACACCCAGTCGTGCCCCCCGCCAGCCCGCTTGCCGCCTTGCAGTGGCAGTTGGACGCCGGGGTCGACGAATGCATTGGCGAAACGCCCGTCGACCGCTATGCGGAATCGGCAGCGTCGCGCCAGGCACCGGCCACCGCCGTGCCCGCCAAGACGCCGGCGCCCGTGCCGCCACCGCCCGCTATCGCCGCCACGCCGCCGCGTGCGGCGCTGGCAGGCCCCAGCCCAGCCGCCGTGCGCTCGGCGCAAGACGTAACCGCGGCGGCGCTCAACCTGGAGGCGTTACGGGCCGCCCTCTCGGCCTTCGACGGCTGTCCGCTCAAGCGAACGGCGATGAACCTGGTGTTCACCGACGGCAACCCGCAGGCCCGCGTGCTGTTGATCGGCGAGGCACCAGGTGCCGACGAAGACCGCCAAGGACTGCCCTTCGTCGGCGTCAGCGGCCAATTGCTCGACCATATGTTGGCTTCCATCGGCCTCGACCGGCAACAGGTTCTGATTACCAATACGGTGTTCTGGCGTCCGCCCGGCAACCGCAGCCCAACCACCGCGGAAGTGGCCGCCTGCCAACCCTTCGTCGAGCGGCTGATCGAATTGGTCGATCCCAAGGTTTTGGTGGCCCTCGGCGGCGCGGCGGCCAAGTCCCTGCTCGGCCGTACCGAAGGCATCGGCCGGCTGCGCGGCCGCTGGTTTACCTTCACCACGCCGCGCATGTCTCACCCGGTGGCGACAACCGCCCTGTTCCATCCGGCCTATCTGCTGCGCTCCCCGGCGCAAAAGCGCCAAGCCTGGCAGGACCTGCTGTCGGTCAAACGGAAGCTCGCGGAAAATTAGATGCGGGGACCCAGCAGTCCGGGACGGTTGCCCGATCCGCCTTAACCACTTATAAAGGATTCTAATAAAGGCGGAAAACCGCCATTCGGGGCCGCAGATAGGGTAGGTGGATGCGGGGTCTTAGGGGTCGAGCTGCCGCCAAATTCATCGGCGCGGTTTGTGTGGGGACGTTGTTTGCTCTGGGGATGCTGCCGGCACGTCTGGCGGTGGCGCAAGTGGCGCATCTGAACCTGGCACCGCCGCCCGCCCAGAAAATCGCGACGCCAAGTCTGCCCGTGGTCTTGAGCCTCGCCGACGTCGAGCGCTATCGGCGCATTTTCGATCTGCAAAAAGACGCCCGCTGGCCAGAGGCCGACCGGCTAATCGCCGATCTGTCCGATAAGCTGTTGCTCGGCCATGTCCTGGCGCAGCGCTATCTGCACGCCAGCTACCGCACCCGCTTCGACGAGGCCGCCAGCTGGCTGGCCATCTATGCCGACCACCCCGATGCGCGCGTCATTCACGAGCTGGCCCTGCGTCGGCGTCCGGCCAAGGCGGCCCAACCCAAGGCGCCAGCCTATGTCGTGCCGGGCAATCCGCCAGGTCCGACCTATGTCGGCGACACGATCCCGAGCGGCGAGCCGCGCCCCGGATTATCGGCCAACGATCAAAGGACGGCCGAGAAAGCCATTGAACGCCTGCGTGCCGCGTTGCGCAAAGGCGCTACGCAAGCGGCCAAGGTCATACTGGAAGACGACGGCATCGCTGCCTTGCTCAGCCCGCTGGCTGTGGACGCGGCGCGGACGCGCCTCGCCGCAGGTTACTTTGCCGAAGGTCACGATGCCTGGGCGTTGAAATGGGCGAACCTGGCGATGCGTTCGGCCAAGCAGGTGCCAGAGGTTCATTGGACAGCAGGCTTGGCCGCCTGGCGGCTTGGCAAGTATGCCGAAGCCGGCAAGCACTTCGAGACGCTGGCCCTGCGCAGCGACATTTCGCCCTGGCTAATATCGGGTGCCGCCTTCTGGGCCGCGCGGGCCCACCTCAAGGATCGCCGGCCCGCCGCTGTCGGCGACTGGCTGCAGAAAGCCGCGGCGCATCCGCGCACCTTCTACGGCATCCTGGCCAGCCGCTTGCTCGGCCTGCCGCTCGGCGTGCGCTGGGCCGAACCCGGCACCGTCCGTGACAGCATTCAGGCCATAGCCGCGACGCCGGCCGGACGCCGCGGGCTGGCACTGTTGCAATTCGATCAGGACGAGCGGGCCGCCGGGGAGTTTCTCGGGCTGGCCAGCAGCCCCCAGGAAGTCCTACGCTTCGGCGTCATGACCATTGCCGGACAGGCCGGGTTGCCGCTGCTCGCCGTGCGCTTGGATGGCGCCTTCAATGCTGCCGGCCAGGGCTTCGACGGCGCCGCCTATCCCGTGCCGAGTTGGTCGCCGGAAGGCGGCTTTCGCGTCGACCGGGCCCTGATCTATGCCCTGATCCATCAAGAGTCGCGCTTCAATCCCAGGGCGAAGAGCCCGGCCGGGGCCGCTGGGCTGATGCAGCTCATGCCGGCGACGGCCAGCCTCATGGCGCGCGGCAACCTGCGCCGTGGCGATCTGTTCGACCCGGCCGTCAATATCGAATTGGGGCAACGCTACATCGAGACGTTGCTTGCCGATCAGGATGTGGGTGGCGACCTGTTGCGCATGGCGGTAGCCTGGAACAGCGGTCCGGGTAATCTTGCCAAGTGGCTAAAGACTGCCAACCACAGCGACGATCCGCTGCTGTTTATCGAAAGCATCACGCGGCGCGAGACCCGCGAGTTCGCCGAAAAGCTGATGACCAATTATTGGATCTATCGGGACCGTTTGGGCCAGACGACGGCGTCGCTCGATGCCATCGCCGCCGGCCAGTGGCCGGCTTACATCAAGCAGGACGAGCAACCCGAAACCGAAGTCGCGGACGATGGCCGAAGCAAGCGCTGAGCGGCCATTTCTGCCGGTCAATATCGCCGTCCTGACCGTCTCCGACAGCCGCACCCTGACCGATGACCGTTCTGGCGACACCTTGGTCGAACGCCTGACGGCGGCCGGCCATAAACTGGCGCGGCGCGCCATCGTCGTCGACGACAAGGACCGCATCGTCGCCCAGCTACAGGCCTGGATCGCCGATCCCGAGGTCGATGTGGTGCTGGCGACCGGTGGCACCGGCGTCACCGGACGCGATGTAACGCCGGAAGCCTTCGCAGCGGTCTTCGAGAAGACGATCCCCGGTTTCGGCGAACTGTTCCGCTGGCTGAGCTTTCAGAAGATCCGTACCTCTACCATCCAATCGCGGGCTACCGCCGGGGTGGCTGGCGGCACCTATCTGTTTGCCCTACCGGGATCGCCGGGAGCCTGCCGCGATGCTTGGGACGACATCCTGGTCCATCAGTTGGACAATCGAACTCGGCCCTGCAACTTCGTCGAACTGATGCCCCGGCTGCAGGAACATACCCGCCGTGGTTAAGTCATTCCGCCGCACGGGCGTGGGCGGCCACCAGTTCGGACAGGCAATCCTCGGCCAGCGGTTCGATCGGCGTGAAATCGCGGTGGGCGATCCATTCGGCGCGTTGGAAGCGCCGGATGTGATTGTCGACATGGCATAGTGACAGATAGACGATGGTCCGGTCGAAAGGGCTGATGTTGGGTGGGCTGGCATGCACCAGCAACGACGAGAACAGCAGCATACTGCCGGCCGCACCGGTCGGCGCCACGCAACCGCCGCGTTCGGCCAGTTGTTTCACCGTCTGCCGGTCAAGGGTCCACAACGGGTAGCTGGTGGTGTTCAGATCGTGGCCGGCCGCCAGCACCCCTTGGCGATGGCTGCCGGGAAGGAACAACAAGGGGCCGTTGGCCGCCGTCACCTCGTCGAGGAAGACGGCAACATTCATAGCGCGCGGTTCGGGCATGTCGTCGTCGCGTCGCCAGGTGCCGTAGTCCTGGTGCCACTGCCAGACGTCGCCGTCGAAGGCCGCCTTGGCGTTGACCTTGTATTGATGCATGTAGACCGGGCCGGCCAATAGTTGCATCGCCGGGCCGATCAGGTGCGGATGCCGGCCAAGGCAGCGGAATCCTTCGTTATAGGTATGGGCGGCAAAAGCCGTACGAGCGACCCCGGAACTTTCGCGCCAGACCTCCTCGCGCTCCAAGGCATAGACGGCCTTGGCTTCGGCAAGCAGCACAGCCGCTTCCGCAGGGCTGAATCGTCCGGGAAAGAAGAGGTAGCCTGTTTCCTCGAAGCGGGCGATTTCCTCTGGGCTCAGCTTCATATCCGTCCCCATATCGGCCATCTGCATTTTAGCGCACCACCGATGTTGCGCCATAGCGTCAACATTTCGGCCGTCACGTCGGCACCCGGACGCGGGCGCGCAAGCCGCCGGTCGGCGAATCGGCAAGCTCGACGTCGCCGCCGTGGCTGCGGGCGACGTCGCGGGCGATGGTCAGGCCCAGGCCAACGCCGCCCGTACCGGGATTGCGCGAACCGTCGAGGCGGAAGAACGGCCGGAAGACATCCTCGCGCTTGTCCGGGTCGATGCCGGGCCCGTCGTCGTCGACGATAATTTCCACCGTTTCGCCCCGCACGCCGGCACGCACCGAAACATGCTGGGCATAGCGCGCCGCGTTTTCAATGAGGTTGGTCATGCAGCGGCGAAAGGCATCGGGGCGCAGCGGTACCGTGATGTTGCCTTCGCAATGCAGGTCGATGCCGTTGCCGCCGCGCCGGGCGCGGGCCACCACGTCATCGAGCAAGCCATTGAGGTCGGTGGGCGACGGCTTCTCCGTGCCCTCGCCGCGAGCGAAGGCGAGATAGCCTTCGAGCATGCGTTCCATGTCGGCAACGTCCTGGCGCAGTTCCGCCGTCCCATCGTTGTCGCCGATCAGGGCGAGTTGCAGTTTCATCCTGGTCAGCGGCGTGCGCAAGTCGTGGGAAACGCCGGCCAGCATTTCCGTGCGCTGACGAATCTGCCGCTGGATG
>CAMCUA010000182.1 GCA_945878455.1 Asaia bogorensis
TGCGCCTGAACCAGCGCGATCAGTTCTTCACGGGATGGGACATCTGGCGATTCAGCGACCATCTGATGCTTGAATCGGAAACCGGTTCCCCCGTCCAGAAAAATCCGCTAAAAATCACGGTGCGGGGAAATAACCTGGGCAGTTACGAATATTGCTATCATGGCCATCGAGCGGCTAGTAATAGCCTTGTGGCTTGGCAGCCTCGGTGCGCCGGGATGGGAGCTGCAACATAAAGTACGCAACACAAATTAACCTGTCGGATCAATATGACCACGAATTCCGCCATCCGGCTTGAACGCGCGCGAGCGGCGCGCCAAACTCTCGAATCGGCCGTCATCCGCTTTGCCGGCGATTCGGGCGATGGCATGCAATTAACTGGCAGCCAGTTTACCCAGGCGACGGCATTGGCCGGTAACGACTTGGCCACCTTCCCCGATTTTCCCGCCGAAATTCGCGCCCCGGCCGGTACCACCTTCGGCGTGTCGTCGTTCCAGATCAATTTCGGCTCGCACGACATCAAGACGGCGGGCGACAGCCTCGACGTGCTGGTTGCGATGAATCCGGCGGCCTTGACGGTCGAACTGCGCAACCTCAAAGCCGGCGGCTTGTTGATCGTCGATTCCGGATCGTTCAACGAACGCAACCTGCGCAAGGCTGGGTTTGAAACCAATCCCATCGAAGGTGACAGCCTGGCCAAGTACCGGCTGGTCGAGATCGACGTCTCCGCCCTGACCCTTGAAGCGGTCAAGGGCACCGGCTTATCCAATAAGGACGCCCTGCGCTGTAAGAACATGTGGACGCTGGGCCTGATTTATTGGGTCTATGACCGCGACCGCCAGGCGACCATCGACGGACTGAAGCAGAAGTTCGCCAAGCGACCCGAACTGGCCGAAGCCAACATTGCCGCCCTGAACGCCGGCCATGCCTTCGGCGAGACAGCGGAAATGCCGGACGGATTCGGTGGCTTCGCCATCGCCCGAGCACCCATCGCGCCCGGCCTCTATCGCACCGTATCGGGTGGCGAGGCCTTGTCGTGGGGACTGCTGGCCGGTGCCCGGCTGGCCGGCCTGAAGCTGTTCATGGGTTCCTACCCGATCACGCCGGCATCGACCTTGCTGCACGTGCTGTCCAGTCTGCGTCAGTTCGGCGTCACCACCTTCCAGGCCGAGGACGAGATCGCCGCCATCTGTTCGGCCATCGGCGCGTCCTATGCCGGGGCGCTGGGGGTGACCTCCAGTTCCGGGCCGGGCGTGGCGTTGAAGGGCGAAGCCATCGGGCTGGCCATAACCACCGAACTGCCGCTGGTCATCGTCAATTCGCAGCGTGCCGGGCCATCCACCGGCCTGCCGACGAAGACCGAACAATCCGACCTGTACCAGGCGGTCTACGGGCGCAACGGCGATGCGCCCTTGGCCGTCGTCGCGTCGCGCTCGCCCGCTGACTGCTTCGATACGGCTATCGAGGCGGTGCGGTTGGCCACCAAATACATGACGCCGGTTATCCTGCTGACCGACGGCTATATCGCCAATGCCGCCGAGCCATGGCTGATCCCCGACGTCGATGCCATCGCACCGTTCCCGGTGGCGTTCCGTACCGACCCGGCGGGCTTCCATCCCTTCCTGCGCGATCCCGAAACCATGGCGCGGGCCTGGGCGCTGCCGGGCACGCCGGGATTGATGCACCGCATCGGCGGGTTGGAGAAGGATTACGAGTCGGGCAACATCTCCTACGACTCCAACAACCACCAGCGCATGACCGATGCGAGACGCGCTAAGATCATGGGCATTGCCAACGACATTCCGTTGCAGACGGTGGAGATCGGCGGCACCTCGGGCCGCATGGCGGTGGTCGGCTGGGGTTCCACCTACGGGCCGATCAGCCGGGCGGTGGAAAACGCCCGCGACGAGGGCCTGGACGTCGCCCACATTCACTTGCGCCACATCTGGCCGCTGCCGCGTAACCTGGGCGATCTGCTCAAGGGTTACGAGCAGGTATTGGTGCCGGAAATGAATACCGGCCAATTGCTGACCGTGTTGCGTAGCGAATATCTGGTGCCGGCCGAAGGCCTCAACAAAGTGTCCGGCCAGCCCTTCCGCATCGCCGAGATTCAGGCGGCGATCCGCGCCCGCATTCAGGACTGAGATCGAGGACCGACATGAACGTCGTCGCGCCTGTTGACGCAAAGCTGACCGCCAAGGACTTTGCCTCGGATCAGGAAGTCCGCTGGTGCCCAGGTTGCGGCGATTACGCCATCCTCAAGTCGGTGCAGCGGTCGCTGGCCGACCTCGGGGCGCGCCCAGACAACACGGTGTTCATTTCGGGAATCGGCTGCGCCGCGCGCTTTCCCTATTACATGTCGACCTACGGTTTCCACACCATCCATGGGCGGGCGCCGGCCATTGCCACCGGCGTCAAGCTGGCCAATCCGGATCTCGACGTCTGGGTGGTGTCGGGCGACGGCGATGCGCTGTCGATTGGCGGCAACCACTTGCTGCACTTGGTCCGGCGCAACATCAATGTGCAGTTCCTGCTGTTCAACAATGAAATCTACGGCCTGACCAAGGGCCAGTATTCGCCGACCTCGCGCATCGGCACGCGGTCGCCCTCGACGCCGCAGGGCTCGATCGAGGCGCCGGTATCGGCCATTCAATTCGCCCTCGGTGCCGGCGGACGCTTCGTGGCGCGCTCTGCCGATACCTTGCAGAAGCACCTGCCTGACGTGTTGCGCCGGGCCTACGAGCATAAGGGCTGCTCCTTCGTCGAAATATTGCAGAACTGCATCGTCTATAACGATGGCGCGTTCGATGCCTATACCGACCGTGCTGTCGCCGCCGATGCCCAGGTGCATGTCGAACATGGCAAGCCGCTGCTGTTCGGCAAGGACCGCAATCGTGGCTTGCGACTCGATCCGAAGAAGCTGTGTCTCGACGTCGTCACCGTCGGCGAGAACGGCATCGTGGCCACCGACATTCTGGTCCATGACGAGACCAACCGGGTGTTGGCCGGCATGTTGGCGGCGATGGAATCGCCCATGCCCGTGGCCCTCGGCGTGCTCTATTGCAATCCGGCGCCGACCTACGAGATCAATCTGCGTGAACAAGGGCACGCTGCCGAGATCAAATCGCCCAATGCCGACCTTAATGCCCTGTTACGCAAGGGACATACGTGGACTGTTTCCGGCATTGGTGGCTGACGGCTGAATAGGGCGCCGGCAAGCGACGCGCAACGACGGCAACGATATACTGGGAGCGCTCGATGCCGATCACCGTCGCCATCGTCGGATCAGGACCGGCCGGTTTATATACCGCCGATGCCTTGCTCAAGGATGGCGGTGTCGAGATCGATATCATTGACCGCCTGCCGACGCCGTTTGGCCTGATTCGCGCCGGCGTCGCACCCGACCACCAGACCACCAAGAAGATCCAGCAGAAGTTCGAACAGACCGCGCTGGACGACAGCATCCGCTATTTCGGCAATGTCGAGGTCGGACGCGATGTCAGCCTCGACGAATTGCGCGGCATGTACGACGCCGTGGTCCTGGCAGTCGGCGCGCCGCTCGACCGCAAGATAGGTATTCCCGGCGAGGACAAGCAAGGCGTTCACGGTTCGGCGGCCTTTGTCGGTTGGTACAATGCCCATCCCGATTTCCGCCACCTGGCGCCCGACCTGAACGTCAAGGCCGCCGTCGTTGTCGGCGTCGGCAATGTCGCCATCGACATCGCCCGCGTGCTGGTCAAGACGCCGGCCGAGATGGCCGATACCGACCTGCCCGAATATGCGGCGCACGACATCCACGCGAGCCCGCTGACCGACGTATACATCATTGGCCGGCGGGGGCCGATCGATGCCAAATTCACCAATGTCGAACTGCGCGAATTGGGCAAGCTCGAACGCGCGGTGCCGCAGCTCGATCCGGCGCAACTGCCCGATGCGGTTGTGGGCGAATGGGATGACCGCGACCGCCGCCTGAAAGAGCGCAATCTGGCGACGTTGAAGGAGTTCGCAGCGCGCCGGCGCGATGAACAGCCGAAGGCCGTGCATTTCCTGTTCTATGCCGCGCCCGTCGAAATCCTCGGCGGTGGCAAGGTCGAGGGTTTGCGCCTCGAACGCACGCGGGTCGAGAACGGCCAGGCGTTTGGCACCGGCGAGATGTTCGACATTCCCTGCGGGCTGGTCATTCCGGCGGTCGGTTATCGTTCGGTGCCGGTGCCCGGCGCGCCGTTCGATGCACGCGCCTGCATCGTTCCCAACCAAGACGGGCGGGTCGCGCCGGGTCTTTACGCCGCCGGCTGGATCAAGCGCGGCCCGACCGGGGTGATCGCGACGAACCGGCCGGATGGGGTCGTCGCCGCCGCGCACATCCGCGAAGACATCCTGGCTGGTACCAAACCGGGACGGGCGGCATTGCAGGCAGCCCTCGCCCAACGTCAGGTGCGCAGCACCAGCATCGCCGACTGGCAGAAGATACGGGCCATGGAGGAAGGCACGGCGCAACCGCCGGCCCCGCGCCGCAAGTTGTCCAGCATTCGCGAGATGCTGGCCGTCCTCGACGGCGCCTGAGCAGGCTCGGCATACAAGGAACTGAGATCGGGTGCCGGCATGCCGGAATTGCTGAGCAAGAATCGCTTTCCCGCGCCGGTCGACAGCGCCGCCGTGGCGCGCGACTGGCAGGCTCGCGGCTATTCCTGTGAACCCTTTGTCGATCCGCCGGGCCGCGAGTGGAACGATTTCGTCCACGACACGAACGAATTGGTGACCGTCGCCGAGGGCCGATTGGAATTGCGCATCGGCCGGCAGCGCCTCGTCGTCGAACCGGGCGATGAGGTCTTCATTCCGAAGGGCGCTGCCCATTCGGTGAAAAACATCCACGCCGGCACGACCCGCTGGATGTTCGGCTACGACTGAGTCTCAGGTGGAATAGGTGCGGATGGCGCTGGCCACCGCCGCGTCCGGGATATCGTCGAACGAGGCATAGTTCATCCGGTACAGGCGGGCATAAAGCCCGTCCTTGGCCATCAGCTCTTCGTGATTGCCGGTTTCCAGGATGCGGCCTTCCTGCAACACGATGATGCGATCGGCGCCGCGAATGGTCGCCAGGCGATGGGCAATGACCAGGCCGGTGCGGCCCTTCAGCAGGATTTTCAAGGCCTTCTGTATCTGCATCTCGGTATAGCTGTCGATGCTGGCGGTGGCCTCGTCGAGAACCAGAATCTTGGTATCGGCGACGATGGCGCGGGCGAAGCTCAACAGTTGGCGCTGGCCGAGCGACAGGTTGCCGCCGCGTTCGTCGAGGATCGTGTCGTAACCGTTGGGCAGGCGCTCGATGAAATCGTGGGCTCCCACCGCCTTGGCGGCGGCGGCGACGGTTTCGCGGTCGGCGTCCGTACGGGCGTAACGGATATTCTCGAAGACGGTGCCGGTGAACAGGAACGGCTCCTGCAAAACCATGCCGACGTGCCGGCCGAGGCTTTGCTGGGTCATGTCGCGAACATCGTAGCCGCCGACCCGGACCTCGCCTTCCCCGACTTCGTAAAAGCGGTGCACCAGCGACATGGTACTGGTCTTACCCGAACCGGTCGGGCCGACCAGGGCCACGGTCTCGCCCGGGGCGACGCGGAAGCTGACGTCACGCAGGACCGGCTGGTTCGGATGATAGCCGAAGGTCACATTCTTGAATTCGACCGAACCGTCGATGGTGGCCGGATCGACGGCATCGGGCTTGTCGTGGATGCCGATCGGCACGTCGATGACCTCGAACACCCGTTGCCCCGATGCCATGGCGCGCTGCATGACGCTGTACTGCATGGTCAGCGACCGGATCGGATCGAAGAAGCGCTGAACGTAGAAAAAGAAAGCCACCATGACGCCGAGGTCGAGTTCGCGCCCAATCACCATGCTGCCGCCGACGACGATGACGATGGCCATGGCGCCGCCGGTCAGGGTGTCGACAATGGGGATCATGATTTGCGCGTAGCGCGCCGAACTCAGGTAAGCATCCAGATTATCCGTGGCCTTGACGTCGTAAAGATCGCGGTTGACCGCTTCGCGGGTCATTGCCTGCACGGTGCGCACCCCGCGGATCGCTTCGGCCAGGGCGCCGTTGACCTGCGACGAGGTGACGCGGGCGCGTAGGAACGCCTTGCGTGCCCGCGGCAGCCAGACGATGCGCACCAGAAATAGGGCGGGCACCACCGACAAGGTCAGCAGCCCGAGCTGCCAGTCGAGGATCAGCAGAACGGTGGTGATGCCGATCAGCAGAACGAAATCGCCGATGGCGAAGACCGACGTGTCGAGGAACTCCTGCATGGCATAAACGTCGCCCTGCAGGCGCGACATCAGGCGACCGACCTCGGTCTTGTCCATGAACGACAGCGACACGCGCTGCAAATGGGCGAACATGGCGCGCCGAAGATCGATCAGCACGCCTTCCGCCGCCTTGCCGACCAGCACTTCCTGCAGATAGTTGGCTACATAGTTCACCGCGATGACGATGGCGAACAGCAGCCCGGCCATGTGCAGAACCATGCGGTCGCCG
>CAMCUA010000183.1 GCA_945878455.1 Asaia bogorensis
GGCCAACATGGGCGCCTATCTCTCGACCTTCTCGACCGCTGTGCCGACCTACCTGCATGCGACCTTGTTGGCCGGCGTCTACACGACACCCGCCATCTATTGCGAGGTCAAGGCGGTGTTCACCAATACGGTGCCGGTCGATGCCTATCGCGGCGCCGGCAGGCCGGAAGCGTCCTACATCATCGAGCGCATCGTCGACCGCGCGGCGCGCGAGATGCGCATCGATCAGCTTGAGATCCGCCGGCGCAACTTCATCCCGGCCAGCGCCTTCCCCTATCAGACGCCGGTCGCCCTGCAGTACGACAGCGGCGATTATGTGGCGACCCTCGACCTTGCCTTGAAGGCCGCCGATGTCGCCGGCTTCCCGGCGCGCCGGACAGCGTCGGAGAAAAAGGGTCGGCGGCGCGGCCTGGGCTATTCCACCTATATCGAAGCCTGCGGCGTCGCACCCTCGGCGGTGGCCGGTGCCCTCGGGGCACGGGCCGGCCTCTATGAGTGCGCCGAGGTGCGCGTCCATCCCACCGGTTCGGTGACGGTCTTCACCGGCACCCACAGCCACGGCCAGGGCCACGAGACGACCTTCGCCCAGTTGGTTTCCGAACATCTCGGCGTGGCCATCGAGAATGTCGAGGTGGTGCACGGCGACACCAACAAGATCCCCTTTGGCATGGGTACTTACGGCTCGCGTTCGCTGGCCGTCGGCGGCCAGGCGCTGGCCAATGCCATGAAGAAGATCGTCGACAAGGCCCGCAAGATCGCCGCCCATTCGCTCGAAGCCGCGGAAGCGGACATCGAGTTCAAGAATGGCAATTTCACTGTCGCCGGCACCGACAAGGCGATGAGCTTCGGGCAGGTGGCGTTGACCGCCTACATCCCGCACAAGTTCCCGCACGACAAACTGGAGCCGGGCCTCGACGAGACCGCCTATTACGACCCGCTGAACTTCACCTTCCCCGGCGGCTGCCATATCTGCGAGGTCGAGGTCGATCCGGATACCGGTGTGGTCACCGTCGAGGGCTTCACCGCCGTCGATGACGTCGGCCGCGTCATCAATCCGATGATCGTCGAAGGCCAGGTCCATGGCGGTGTCGCCCAGGGCATCGGCCAGGCGCTGTTCGAAGGCTGCGTCTATAACGAGGAAGGTCAGCTCGTCACCGGCTCGCTGATGGACTATTGCATGCCGCGCGCCGACAACCTGCCCAACTTCAACGTCGGTAACGCGGTGACGCTTTGCACCCATAACGGTCTCGGCGTGAAGGGTTGCGGCGAGGTCGGCGCCATCGGCGCGCCGCCGGCGGTGATCAACGCCATTGTCGATGCCTTGGCGCCGCTCGGCGTCACCGATGTTTCAATGCCGGCCACGCCGCAGGCGGTGTGGCGGGCTATTCAGTCCGCCGCCCCCCGACTTGCCGCCGAATAGATCAAGCCGCCGAATAAGGTAAGGGAGAGAAACGATGTACGACTTCCAATATCACAAGGCCGCGTCCCTCAGCGATGCCACCGCCAAGCTGAAGGCCGCTGACGACGGCAGCCTGCTGGCCGGCGGCATGACCCTGATCCCGACGCTGAAGCTGCGTCTGGCGCAGCCCTCGGCCTTGGTCGATCTCGGCGGCATCGCCGACCTGAAGGGCATCAGCGTCAAAGGCAAGACGGTGACCATCGGTGCGATGACGACCCATGCCACCGTCGCCATGTCGGCCGACGTCAAGAAGGTGATCCCGGCGCTGGCGGCCTTGGCCGGTGGCATCGGCGACCCGATGGTCCGCCATCGTGGCACCATCGGCGGTTCCATCGCCAACAACGACCCTGCCGCCGACTATCCGGCCGCCTGTTTGGGTCTTGGCGCGACGATCCAGACCGATCAACGCGAGATCAAGGCCGACGATTTCTTTAAGGGCCTGTTCGATACGGCGCTGAAGGCGGGCGAGATCGTCAAATCCATCAGCTTCCCGGTGCCGGACAAAGCCTCCTATGTGAAGTTCCCCAACCCGGCCAGCCGATTTGCCCTGGTCGGCGTCTTGGTTGCCAAGACCGGTAACGACGTGCGCGTTGCCGTCACCGGCGCGGGGCAGGGCGGTGTCTTCCGCGTCGCCGAGATGGAAAAGGCGCTCGCCGCCAAATTCGCGCCGGACTCGGTCGCCAGCGTCAGGGTGCCGGCTACCAACCTGAATTCGGACATCCACGCCAGCGCTGACTACCGCGCCCATCTGATTGCGGTATTGGCCAAGCGGGCGGTGGCTGCCTGCGGCTGATATCGCGCGCGAGTCCCCCCCCCTCTCCCTGTCCCTCCCCCTCGGGGGGAGGGGACCATGAGGCAGTGCCACGTCTCATCATCAGATAGACGGTAGGGACAACAGCGTCCCTCCCCCCGAGGGGGAGGGACAGGGAGAGGGGTGAGCCACGCCGAGGCGCCTGCCGCATGCCGTGGACAGCCAGGTCGCCGGTTTCTATGTTTTGACCACCTAAACCCCCTTCCGGACCGCACCCCATGGCCTCTCTGCCCACGACCATCGACGAGACCACCGACCTGTTGCGCCGTGGCGATTATCTTGCCGACCGCAGCCTGGCCACCGCTGTCTATCTGGCGCTCAGCCTGAAGCGACCCTTATTTCTTGAAGGCGAAGCCGGCGTCGGTAAGACCGAGATCGCCAAGGTGCTGGCCGCCACGCTGGATCGCCGCTTGGTCCGCCTGCAATGCTACGAAGGGCTCGATGCCGCTTCGGCGGTCTACGAATGGAACTATGCCCGCCAGATGGTGGAAATCCGCCTGGCCGAAGCCATCGGCGACCGCAGCCGGGAAAGCGTTGAGGCCGATCTGTTCGGCGAACGTTTTCTGATCCGCCGGCCGATCCTGCAGGCTCTCGAACCGGACCCGCGCGGCGCGCCGGTTCTACTCATCGACGAACTGGACCGTACCGACGAACCCTTCGAGGCCTACCTACTCGAAGTGCTGTCGGATTTCCAGGTGACGATCCCCGAGATCGGCACCATCAAGGCGGCCGAACCGCCCATTGTCATCGTCACCTCGAACCGGACGCGGGAAATTCACGATGCGCTGAAGCGCCGCTGCTTTTACTACTGGGTCGACTATCCCGATGCGGCGCGCGAACTCGCCATTCTCAAGGTCAGGGTGCCGATGGCGCCGGAAGCCCTGTCGCGCCAGATCGTCGGCTTCGTCCAGAAGCTGCGCGACATGGACCTGTTCAAGCATCCCGGCGTTGCCGAGACTATCGATTGGGCCGAATCCCTGATGCAGCTCGACCGCTTGGCGCTTGATCCCGATACCATCAACGACACATTGGGTACCCTGCTCAAATACCAGGACGACATCGCCAAGATCCGCGGCAACGAAGCCGCCCGCATCATCGATCAGGTGAAGACGGAACTGGCCCTGGGTGGGGTATGAGGGCGATACAAAAAAGTCCACCTCACCCTGAGGAGGCGCGAAGCGCCGTCGCGAAGGGTCGGCTGGCGCAGCGGCGGTTGCTCATCCTTCGAGACGCCCCTACGGGGCTCCTCAGGATGAGGGAGATTCTGAAAAAGCCGCCTCACCCTGAGGCGGCGCCATGAATGACATCCTCGAGGGCTTGTCCGGCGGCCGCATGGCCGAAAACATCATGCATTTCGCCCGCGTGCTGCGGGTCGCCGGATTGCCCATCGGGCCGGGGCGGGTCGTTGATGCCCTGAAAGCCGTCTCCGTCGTCGGCATCGATAGGCGTGATGACCTCTATTGGACGCTGCACGCCGTCTTCATCAATCGTCACGACCAGCAGGAACTGTTCGATCAGGCCTTCCACGTCTTCTGGCGCAACCCGCGCATACTGGAGCGTCTGCAGGGCCTGTTGCTGCCGGTGATGCGCGGCGAGGAGGATATGGAGCCGCCACCCGAGCTATCGCGCCGCATCTCCGATGCCATGGCCGGCAATCGGCCGGGACCGGGCGAGCCGGAGCGTGAGGAGACCCAGGTCGAAATCGACTCGACGATGACCTGGAGCCATGAAGAGGTGCTGCGCAGCAAGGACTTCGAAAAGATGTCGGCCGACGAAGTTGCGGCCGCGCTGCGCACCATCCGCAACATGCGCCTGCCGCTGATGGACCTGCCGACCCGCCGCTTTCGCGCCGATCCCTCCGGCGCCCGGGTCGATATGCGCAAGACCTTGCGCGCCGCGCTGCGTTCGGGCGGCGACATCATTCCCCTGATGCGCCGGAGCCGGCGCACCCGTCATCCGCCGTTGGTCGTGCTCTGCGACATCTCGGGCTCGATGGACCGCTATGCCCGCATGCTGCTGCACTTCCTGCATGCCGTCACCAACGACCGCGACCGGGTGCATACCTTCCTGTTCGGCACGCGGCTGACCAACGTCACCCGTTACCTGCGCGATCGTGACGTGGATGTTGCCCTGGAGAAGGTCAGCAAGGTGGTGGAGGACTGGGCCGGCGGCACCCGCATCGGTCACTGCCTGCATGACTTCAACCGGGTGTGGGCGCGGCGCGTGCTGGGTCAGGGCGCTGTCGTCGTCTTGATCAGCGACGGGCTCGATCGCGACGCGGCAACCGGATTGGCGACCGAGATGGAGCGCTTGCACAAGTCTTGCCGCCGCCTGATCTGGCTCAATCCGCTGTTGCGCTACGACGCCTACGCGCCCAAATCCATGGGTGCTCAGGCGATGATGCCGCACGTCGACGATTTCCGCAGCATCCACAATCTGGAAAGCCTGGGCCAGCTGGGCGCCGTGCTCGGCCGCGAGGGCTCCCGTAAGGACAGTGGCATGACGGCTTGGCGAGAGAGCGCCGTGGGGCAGGAGAAGGCGGCATGAAATTCGGGCCGGTCCCCATCACCGAAGCCGAAGGTGCCATTCTCGCGCATAGCCGGCGGGCTGGCGGGCGCATGTTGAAGAAGGGCCATGTTCTGTCGAAGGAAGACGTTGCCGCCCTGGCCGCTGCCGGCGTTCCCAACGTGGTTGCGGCGCGGCTGGAGCCGGGCGACGTGGCCGAGGACGCCGCTGCCAACCGCATCGCCGCTGCTGTTACCGGCGAACACGCCACGGCGCAGCCGGCCTTCACCGGGCGTTCCAACCTGTTCGCCGCGGCGCGCGGCCTGATGGCGGTCGATCGCGACCGGCTGGACCAGCTCAATGCCATCGACGAAGGCATCACCGTCGCCACCCTGGCGACGTTCGAGCCGGTGGAGCCGCGCCGGATGATTGCCACGGTGAAGATCATTCCCTTTGCCGTTGCAGAAGCGAATGTGGCCAGATGCCTGGCGCTGGCCGGCGCGGGCGGTCCGCTGATCCGGGTGGCTCCCTATCGGGCGCGTGCGGCGGGGTTGGTGCAGACGGCTCTGGCCGAAACCAAGCCGTCGGTTCTCGACAAGACCACGGCCGTCACCCGCCAACGGCTGGAGTCCCTCGGCAGCCGGCTGGTAGGCGAGGAGCGTTGCGCCCACGACGAGGTGTCGGTGGCGGCGGCGATCCGCGAGCTGCGCGCCAAAGGATGCGACCTGGTGCTGATCGTCGGCGCTTCGGCGATCACCGACCGGCGCGATGTCATCCCCGCCGGCATCGTCTCGTCGGGCGGTAGGATCGAGCATTTCGGCATGCCGGTCGACCCTGGCAACCTGCTGTTGCTCGGGCGGTTCGACGATGGCAATCCCGTGCTTGGCCTGCCCGGCTGCGCCCGCTCGCCGAAGCTTAACGGCGTCGATTGGGTGCTGCAGCGGCTTGCCGCCGACTTGCCGGTGGCGGCGCGCGACATCATGGCGATGGGCGGTGGCGGCCTGTTGGTCGACACGCCGTCGCGGCCGCTGCCACGCGCCGAAGCTGGCGCACCTCGCGCCGGATGGATCGGCGACGAACCGCGCGTCATTGCGCTGGTGTTGGCCGCTGGACAATCGCGGCGCATGGGCAGCGCCAACAAACTGCTGCTGCCGGTCGACGGCGCGCCAATGGTGGTGCGCGTCGCCGACGCCATCGCCGCCAGCCGCGCCACCGGCCCCATCGTCGTCGTCGGCCACCAGGCAGCCGAGGTCCGCGCCGTGCTGGCCGGTGGCGCCGCGACCTTCGTCGAGAATCCGGATTACGCCGACGGGCTGAGCACGTCGCTGCGGCGCGGCATCGCCGCCGTGCCGGCGGATGTCGACGCAGTGCTGGTCTGCCTGGGTGACATGCCGCGCATTTCGGCCGTCCAGATCGACCGGCTGATCGCCGCTTTCAACCCGCTGGAAGGCCGCGCCATTTGCCTGCCGACCCATGGCGGCAAGCGCGGTAATCCGGTGCTGTGGGCGCGCCGCTTCCTGCCCGAAATGATGGAGATCGCCGGCGACGTCGGCGCCCGCCATCTGCTCGGCGAACACGCCGACCAGGTCTGCGAGGTCGAGATGGAAGCGTCGGTGCTGCTCGACATCGACACGCCCGAAGCGCTGCGCGCGGCGACGGGGTAAGCTGAAGTCGCGGCGCTTGCCTACCCTTCGAGACGGCGCTACGCGCCTCCTCAGGGTGAGGCGGAAT
>CAMCUA010000184.1 GCA_945878455.1 Asaia bogorensis
GAAGATGACGTTGCCGACCCGAACGTGACGCACAGCGGACATGACAAGCAGCCTAGACCAGTCGAGCCTGATCGATGGCGGCCCCGATGAACGACGTAAACAACGGGTGCGGATCGAACGGCTTGGATTTCAGTTCCGGATGATACTGCACCCCGATGAACCAGGGATGACCCTCGATTTCCAAGGTTTCGGGCAATTGCCCGTCAGGCGACTTACCGGCGAAGATCATGCCGTGTTTGGCCAGCACCTGTTCATAGGCCATGTTGACTTCGTAACGGTGGCGATGGCGCTCCTGGATTTTTGTCGTGCCATAGATCCTGGCCACCTGCGAACCGCCGGCCAGCACCGCGTCGTAGGCACCCAGGCGCATGGTACCGCCCAGGTCGCTGCCTGCCGAACGCTGTTCGCGTTGATTGCCACGCGTCCATTCGGTCATCAACCCGACCACCTGTTCCTGGCACGGCCCGAACTCCGTCGATCCGGCGCCTTCGATGCCGGCCAAATTACGCGCCGCCTCGACCACCGCCATCTGCATGCCGAAACAGATGCCGAAATACGGCACGTGCCGTTCGCGGGCGAATTTGGCGGCGGCGATCTTGCCGGCGGCGCCGCGCTCGCCGAAGCCGCCCGGCACCAGGATGCCATGCACGGACTCCAGATAGTGCACCGCGTCCTCGCGCTCGAAGATTTCCGAATCGATCCAGTTCATCTCGACGCGGACGTTGTTGGCTATGCCGCCGTGGGTCAGCGCTTCGGCCAACGACTTATAGGCATCCAGCAGGCCGGTGTATTTGCCGACCACGGCGATGGTGACTTCGCCTTCCGGTTTGGTCGCCCGCTCGACAATGGCCTCCCAACGACTCAGGTCGGGCGCCGGAGGGCTCAGGCGGAAATAGCGGCAGACCTGATCGTCCAGTCCTTCGCGGTGATAGCTGATCGGCACGCGATAGATGGTATCCACGTCGAGCGCCGGGATCACCGCTTCTTCGCGTACGTTGCAGAACAACGCGATCTTGCGCCGCTCCGCCGCCGGAATCGGCCGGTCCGAGCGGCACAATAGAATGTCGGGCTGAATGCCGACGCTAAGCAGCTCCTTCACTGAATGCTGGGTCGGTTTGGTCTTCACCTCGCCGGCCGTCGGGATATAGGGCAGCAGCGTCAGGTGAATGTACATCGTCCGCTCGCGGCCGAGTTCGTTGCCAAGCTGACGAATGGCTTCCAGAAAGGGCAAGCCCTCGATGTCGCCGACCGTGCCGCCGATCTCGATCAGGACGAAGTCCTCATCCGTGATGCTGCCGGTGATGAACGTCTTGATCGCATCGGTGATGTGCGGAATGACCTGGATGGTGGCGCCCAGATAATCGCCGCGCCGTTCCCTGGCGATCACGTCGGAATAGATGCGCCCGGTGGTGACGTTGTCGCTTTGCCGGCCGGACACCCCGGTGAAGCGTTCGTAGTGGCCGAGGTCGAGATCGGTCTCGGCGCCATCGTCGGTGACATAAACCTCGCCGTGCTGATAGGGGCTCATCGTCCCCGGGTCGACATTGATATAGGGGTCGAGCTTGCGCAGCCGCACCTTAAAGCCGCGCGCCTGCAGCAGCGCGCCGAGTGCCGCCGACGCCAATCCCTTGCCGAGTGAAGAGACCACGCCGCCGGTGATGAAGATAAACCGCGTCATGGACGGTAAGGGTACAGCAGTTGCCCATCGATTCGATAGCCGTCAAAGACGCCGCCCCGATCGAACGGTGCATGCCTCATCGCCAACTTCTCGAGTACCGCTGGTCCGGCACCCGTTTTGTCGTCGCGGAGCATGTTGTGCGCGATCGCTACTGGGACAGGGGAACACTGGGTACGGCCGGGAATAACGGCGCGCTTTCGCTGCCGATCGGTGCTGGCTGGTCCATGATCGAACGGCTGGCCGGAATGTTCTGCTTGGCCAAGACGGCCATAAGCATGCTGGTCGCGAAGAACAGCGTTGCCAGAATGCCGGTCGCACGGGTCAGCATGTTGGCGGTCGAACGGCCCGACATGAAGCCGCCGCCGATACCGCCGCCACCGCCGCCGATGCCCAACGCACCGCCTTCGCTCCGTTGCAGCAGGATGGCGCCAACCATGGCCATGGCGATCAACAGGTGGATGACAAGGATGAATTCGTTCATGCACTGTTCCCGGGGCTGCTTCCGGCGGTCGACGGACCGCAGGGTGCCGGCCCGTATTTAGTCATCGCCAGGGTCTTTGGCTAGGGAAAAAGCCGCGCTTCGGCGACGATTGTCCGCAGCCTACACCCCTTTGACGATCTCAGGAGCAACCTTCGGCGACCGCCCAAAAGTCGCTGGCCTTCAGGCTGGCGCCGCCGATCAGGCCGCCGTCGACGTCGGCCAGGGCCAGCAAGGCGCCCGCATTCTTCGGATTCATCGAGCCGCCATAAAGGATGCGCGCCGCCGCCGCGCCGCTGGCGTCGAGCAATGCCGACAGTTCGCCCCGGATCGCCGCGTGGATGGCCTGCACCTCTTCGATCGTCGGCGTTCGCCCGGTGCCGATGGCCCACACCGGTTCATAGGCGATCACCGTGTTGGCCCCGCTCGCGCCGGCTGGCAGCGAACCCAAAAGCTGCCGTCGCACCACGGCAGCCGTTTCACCGGCGTCGCGTTGCGCCTCGGTCTCGCCGATGCAGATGACCGCCGTCATGCCCGCGCCTTGCGCCGCCGCCGCCTTGGCCTTTACCGTGGCATCGCTTTCGCCGTGATTATTGCGCCGTTCCGAGTGGCCAACGATGACGTGGCTGCAGCCCAACTCGGCCAGCATTGGCGCCGCCACGTCGCCCGTATGGGCGCCCTTGGCCTCCGCATGGCAGTCCTGGGCGCCGAGCAGCAGGGGTGCGCCGTCGATGGCAGCCGCCACCGCGTCGAGCAAGGTAAACGGTGGGCAGATCAACATGTCGAAGCCGCGCAACCCGGTGCTTTCCAGGCGGCTGGCGATGTCGCGGGCGAGCGCCAGGCCGTCGGCCTTCATCCCGTTCATCTTCCAGTTGCCGGCGATCAGCGGCCGGCGGATCTTTGTCATGTTCGCATTTCCTTTCCAACAGCAGCGGCCTGGCGCCATTTTTAACACGGCCGGCTGCCTCCGGCCACGTTTCCCGGGAATCGGTGTTGCCGGGACGCGGACCTCTCCCTATCATGCCGCGCCCCATCATAAAGACAGAAAAACAGCGGCTTCCCATCATGCTCGACGCTATACGCAAACGTTCCGGTTCCGTCGTCGTCAAGGTCTTGCTCGGCCTGCTGATTCTCAGCTTCGGCGTGTGGGGCGTGAACGATGTGTTTTTCCCCGGTCCGGGGCGCGCCACCGTCGCCAGCGTCGGCAACGCCAAAATCGTCGGTATCGAACTGCAAAACGAGATCAATCGTGAAGCATCGAACCTGCAGCGTCGGTTCGGCAATGTTGACCGCGAGCAGCTCCGCGCCATGGGGATCGGCATGCAGGTCGTCGAACGCATGGTCGCGCAAGCGCTCTACGATCAGGAGGCCGCGGCCCTCGGCCTCGTCGTCAGCGACGCTATAGTGCCCGACCTCATCCGCGAAAATCCGGCGTTCTTCGGCAGCCTCGGCCGCTTCGACCGGTTGGTATACGCCCAGGCCCTGCGCAACGTCGGCTATTCTGAGGAAACCTACCTGCAATCGATACGCCGCGACATCCGCCGCAGCCAGTTGTTGTCCGCCATGGTCGGCGGCACAACACCGCCGAAGACGATGCTCGACGGACTCTATCGCTATCGAAACGAAAAGCGCGATGCCGAGGTCCTGTTCATCCGCGACGTCGACGTGCCGACACCGGAAGATCCGGGCGACAACCTCTTGCTCTCCGTCTACCAGTCCAACCCGGAAGCCTTCACCGCGCCGGAATACCGCAAGCTGACGGCCGCCGTGATCGCCGTCGAAGACCTGGCCAAGGATATCGACGTTACTGACGACGAACTGCGTGCCGCCTACGCCCGCGAGCGCAACCGCTTCGTCGTCCCCGAGCGGCGTACCGTACGCCAGATGGCCTTCGCCGACCGCGCCCAGGCCGATGCCGCCCATGCCAAGCTGACCGCCGGCGGCGACTTCGCCGCCGTCGCCAAAGAGGTTCTCGGCGCCGAACCGGCCAGCCTCGAACTCGGTAGCATGACCCGCGCACAGGCCTTTACCGAACTAGCCGGCGCCATCTTCTCCTTGACGCTGAACAGCTTTAGCGAACCGGTGGAAAGTCCGCTCGGTTGGCACGTTCTGCAGGTCACCGCCATCGAATCCGGCTCCGAGGAGCCCTTCGAGAACGTGCGTGAGGAACTGGCCCGCTCCGTGTCCCACGACAGGGCCGGCGACATCATGCTCGGCTTATCGACCAAGCTCGAGGACGAACTGGCCAACGGCACCTCGCTCGAGGACGCCGGCGCCAAGTTGAATATTTCCGTCGTCGCCATTGCCGGCGTCGACGCCGCCGGCCGCGCCCCGAACGGCGATCCGGTGGACAACCTGCCGCGTGCTGCGAACTTCCTCGATACAGCTTTTTCGACGCCGCGCGGCGTCGAAAGCCGCCTGACCGAGGGTGGCACCGAAAGCTACTTCATCGTCCGCGTCGACGACGTGACTCCGCCGGCGCTCAAACCCTTCGCCAGCGTGCGCGGCGAAGCCTTGGCCATGTGGCAGGCTGACCGACGCAAGGAAGGCGCCCGCAACCTCGCCACTGACCTGTTGCAACGCCTGGCTGCCGACGGCAGCAGCCTCGCCGCCCTCGGCCAAGCGCAAAAGCTCAAGGTCGAAGCCACCGGCCCGCTGCTGCGCAACAGCCGCCAGGGCGGAACGCAGCCGCAGGTGCTGCGCGACGTCGTCTTCGCCACCGACGTCGGCAGCTACGGCATGGCCGAAGCATCGACCGGCGTCTATATCGCCCAAGTCACCGGCATCCAGGTCGCCGATCCCGCCAACGACCCGGCCGGACTGAAGCGGCTGCGCGACGAATTGAAGGCCGGCCTGGAAAGCGACGTGCGCACCGGCTTCAGCGAAGGGCTGCGCCAGTCCTACCCCGTCACCATCAATCGCAAAGCCGTCGACGAGGCATTCTGATGTCGGCACGGCCGACCATTGCCGGACGGCAGCCATGATTCTGCATCCCGGCATCGACGCTTTCCGCGCCGCCCACCGCGCCGGCCGGCCGCAACTGGTGTGGACCACCCTGGTCGCCGATCTGGAAACCCCGGTCTCCGCCTTTCTCAAGCTGGCCAAAAGCCAACCCGACAGCTTCCTGTTGGAATCCGTCGAAGGCGGTGCCATTCGCGGCCGTTATTCCTTCATCGGCCTGCGTCCCGATCTGATTTGGCGCTGCTTCGGCAACCGCGCCGAAATCAACCGCCACGCCCGCCACGACCGCGACGCCTTCGAGCCCTGCCCCGGCGGCACCATTCAGGCGCTGCGTGCCGTCGCCGCCGAATCGCGCATTGAGGTGCCCGAAGGCCTGCCGCCGATGGCCGCCGGCCTGGTCGGCTACATGGCTTACGACACCGTGCGCCTGGTCGAACGCATTCCCGACAAGAACGCCGATCCCCTGGGTCTGCCCGACGGCATCTTCTTGCGCCCGACCGTCATGGCGATCTTCGACAACATCGCCGACACGGTGACCGTCGTCACCCCCATCTGGCCCGCTGCCGGCAGCGACGCCGATACGGCCCATGCCGCCGCCGAAGCGCGCCTGGCCGAGGTGGTCAGCGACTTCGAGGCCGCCCTGCCCCATGGCCACGAAGCCACCGACGCACCCATCGCCACCGCCGCACTGGCCTCCAACATGAGCCGCGAGGCTTTTCACGACATGGTCCGCCGCGGCAAGGAATACATCCTGTCCGGCGACGTCTTTCAGGTCGTCCTCTCGCAGCGTTTCTCGCTGCCCTTCCGTCTGCCGCCCTTCTCGCTCTATCGGGCACTGCGTCGGCTCAACCCGTCGCCCTTTCTATTCTTCCTCGATTTCGGCGGCTTTTCCGTGGTCGGTTCCAGCCCCGAGATTCTCGTCCGCGTGCGCGACGGCACCGTCACCATCCGGCCGATCGCCGGCACCCGCCGGCGCGGTGCCACGCCGGCCGAGGACAAGGCCCTCGCCGAAGAACTGTTGGCCGATCCGAAGGAACGCGCCGAACATCTGATGCTACTCGATCTCGGCCGCAACGATGTCGGCCGCGTCGCCGAAATCGGCTCAGTCAAGGTCACCGAGCAATACGCCGTGGAGCTTTACTCCCACGTCATGCACATCGTTTCCAACGTCGAAGGTCGGCTCGATGCCAAGCACGACGCCATGGACGCGCTGTTCGCAGGCTTTCCCGCCGGCACCACCTCGGGGGCACCCAAGGTCCGCGCCATGGAAATCATCGACGAGTTGGAGAACCTGCGGCGCGGCGTCTACGCCGGCTGCATCGGCTACTTCGGCGCCGGCGGCGAGATGGACACCTGCATCGCGCTGCGCACCGC
>CAMCUA010000185.1 GCA_945878455.1 Asaia bogorensis
AGCGCGCCGCCATGGTCAAGGATCCGCAATGGCGTGAATTCCGCCGCCAGGGCGAGGCCGCCGATCTGCGCGTCCACCAGGAAAACCGCATCCTGGTCGCCCCGCCGTTCTTCAATTTGAAGCGATAGTGTGTATTGAAATATTCAACCTTAGATTGTATAGACATCGGCAAAAAAAGGTAAACAAAAGTAAACAGAAGGCGACGTCCGAAAAAATGCCGGCGCCGCGACCGGCCCGTCCCGGTTGCGGCCGTGGAACGCTCAGCCCATTCTGGGGATATGACCGAAACCGATCCCGCCGCCGTCAAGCGCGCCATCACCGAACACGCCCGCGTCCTCGGTTTCAGCTCCGTCGGTTTCTGCGCCGCCGGCGCGGCGCCGCAACAAGGCATCGACCTCGACCGTTTCCTGGCGCTCGGCCGCCACGGCGATATGGATTGGCTGGCCCGTCATGCCGAGCGGCGCGCCGACCCCAAGGTGCTGTGGCCGGCGGCACGCACCATCGTCGCCTGCGGCCTCAACTATGCCACCAATGGCGATCCGCGCCAGGCGCAGCAGCACGGCGACCGCGCCGCCATCAGCGTCTATGCCCGTGGCCGCGACTATCACGACGTGCTCAAGAAAAAATTGAAGGCGCTCGCCGGTTGGATGCACACGACCTACCGCGCCGAGGTCAAGGTCTTCGTCGATACCGCTCCGGTCATGGAGAAGCCCGCCGCCGCCCGCGCCGGTCTCGGCTGGCAGGGCAAGCACACCAATCTGGTCAGCCGTGATTACGGCTCCTGGCTGTTCCTGGGCGAGGTTTTCACCACCCTGGAGCTGCCGCCCGACAGCCCCGGCGCCGATCTCTGCGGCAGTTGCGACGCCTGCCGCCAGGCCTGCCCGACCGATGCCCTGCCCGAACCGGGGCGCATCGATGCCAACCGCTGCATCTCCTACCTGACCATCGAGCATGCCGGCCCTATCGCCCCTGAACTGGCCGACCGCATGGGCAACCGGGTCTATGGCTGCGACGACTGCCTCGCCGCCTGTCCGTGGAACAAATTCGCCCCGCCGGTGGCGGAGCCGGCCTTGATGCCCCGGGTTGAGTTGAACCTGCCGCCACTGGCGGATCTCGCCCACCTCGACGATGCCGCATTCCGCGCCTTCTTCGCCGGCACGGCCATCAAGCGCAGTGGCCGCGGCCGTCTGCTGCGCAATGTCGCCATCGCCATGGCCAACAGCGGCGACACCGCCCTGCTGCCCGCCGCCCGCCGCCTGGCCGGCGATGACGATCCGCTGGTCAGCGTCGCCGGCAGCCGGGCGGTGGAAAGGTTGGGCGGTGGCGCTGCGATGGAAATTGAAAGGCAGGAATGACATGAGCCAGCCCATCGCCGGTATCGGCGCCAAGCCGCGTCTGCAGGCACCGCCCAGAACCTGCGACTGCCATTCCCACATCTTCGGCCCGCCGGACCAATACCCCTGCGACCTCCGCCTGGTCGACAAGCCGCCCCTCGATGCCTCGCTGACAGACTATCGGGCGACGCTGGCGCACCTCGGCATCGAGCGCAGCGTCATCGTCCATACCATCGCCCACGGCTTCGACAATGCGCGCAGCATCGATGCCATCAAGGAGATCGGCTTGGACAAGGCACGCGGCGTCGCTATCTGTCCGCTCGACGTTTCTCCCGACGCCTTACGCGCCTTGCACAACGCCGGCATGCGCGGCTTTCGCGTTTCCATGCTGGGCGGCCAGGCGGCACTGGACAACCTGCACGCCATAGCCCGGCGCATCGCCCCCTTCGGCTGGCATCTGCAAATCCAGCGCGACGGCGCTCGATTGGCTGCCGCGGCTGCACGCTCTGCCGGTGCCCGTCGTCATCGATCACATCGCCCGCATTCCGCCCGGCATCGATCCGGACAGGGACCCGAGCTTCCAGGCCCTGCTGCGCTTGCTGGAGACGGGCAACGCCTGGCTGAAGCTGTCGGGACCCTATTACGGCTCGGCGATGGGGCATCCCTATGCCGATATCGCGCCGCGTCTGCGGGCGCTGGTGCGGTGTCGGCCGGACCGGTTGGTCTGGGCACTCAACTGGCCGCATCCATCCTTCGCCGCCGATAAAAAGCCCGATGCCGCCGCTTGTCTCGACATGCTGCTCGATGGCGTGCCGGACAGCGCGACGCGTCACGCCATTCTCGTCGACAATCCAGCGCGGCTCTACGATTTCCCCAGCTGAACGGGCAACCTCATGAATCCTCCCATCGTCTACTTCGGACCCAAGCCGCGCCTGAAGACCCCACCCAAGGCTTGCGAATGCCATTCGCACTTCTACGGTCCCGAGGCGGTCTATCCCTACGCCGGCGGCGAGGGGCGTCGTCACCACCCGGATGCCACCATTGCCGAGTATCGCGCCGTCTGCGCGCATCTGGGCATCGAACGCTCGGTGATCGTCCACCCCTCGGCCTATGGCATCGACAACCGCCGCTCGGTGGACGCGATCCGCGAACTGGGCCTGGATCGGGCGCGCGGCATCGCCGCCTGCGGCCCCGATATAACGAAGCCCGAACTCGCCGCCCTTAACGCCGCCGGCATGCGCGGGGTGCGCATCACCCGCTCGGGCCTGGCCAACGACCTTGGCATCGACGACCTGCCCGCCCTGGCGCCACGCCTGGCCGACATCGGCTGGCACGTCCAGGTCCAGGAGGACGGCGCCAAGGCGCTCGAATGGCTACCGCCCTTACGGGGCCTGCCTGTGCCGGTGGTCATCGACCATATCGCCCGGCTGCCCAAGAATATGGAGCTGAACGATCCCCGCTTCGTCGCCCTGCAGCGCCTGTTGGAGACCGGCAACGTCTGGCTGAAGATTTCCGGGCCCTACCACGGCTCGGCGCAAGGCCATCCCTACAGCGATGTGGTGCCGCGCATCCATGCCCTGGCCGAGGTGCGGCCCGACCGGCTGGTCTGGGCGCTGAACTGGCCGCATCCGCCGTTCGCGCCCGACAACAAACCCGACGCCGCCGCCTGTCTCGACGTTCTGCTCGATGCCGTGCCCGACACCGCGACGCGCAATGCCATCCTCGCCGACAATCCGGCCCGACTTTACGGTTTTCCCGACTGATCCGGCACGGCGCTGGCGCGGCGTTGCCGGGCCAGGCCGAGCAGGCGATGCAACGCGCCTTCGCGGATGCCCAGTTCGTCCAAATGCCGGACCGTGCTTTCCAGGTATTCCAGCGACGAGCCGCGCTGGCCGCGCCCGCGCAGAATGCGCTCGATCAGGCTTTCGTCGTCCAGCCGTCCGGCGTAATCGGCGTGGCGCATGCGATCGACGACGAAGGTCAGCGCCCGTACCGTGCCATGCGTTGTGCGCACCGGCAGCCATTTGGCGCGATAGGCATAGCCGAGCATCTCGCGTTCCCACAGATAATCGCGCACCGCTTCGGCATCCTCGCTAGCCACCCGGAACGCCAGGCCTCGGCATGAGCCACCCCGGTCGAGTCCCAAGACCAACCCCGGACTGTCGGCCGTGCCGCGATAGCGGGTCGAATAGATGCACAAGGCACGGTGATAGCCACGCAGCAGTGCGGGCGCGGTTTCGCGGTGCGGGAAATCCGGGTGCCACATCAACGAGCCGTAGCCGAACACCCACATGTCGCCGTTGGCATCGCCGACGATGGGGCAAGCGCTGCGTGCGACGGCCGACGATACGACGGACGAGGATAATTGTGGCGGCTGGGTCACGATGCGGGAGCAGGGACGTTTGTCATGGGTGATAGTGCCCACGCTAAGTCCTCGCCGCCGGCCGCACAACGGACTAATAAGGGAAAGCCGATGACGAATCCAACGCCAGCCCAGGAGTCCGAACGTCCGCCGCAGGGCAAGCGCCCGCTTCGGAAGCGGCTGGGGGCTGCCCTGGCATGCCTTGGCTTGGGTGTGCTGTTGGTTATTGCCTATACGATCTATTGGTTTTCGGCCGCCAACGAACTGTGCATCGCCGCTGAACATTGGCGCGACGAGCATCGGGCCCTGGGCGAAATCGTGACCTGGCAGAGCTTTGCCGTTGGCGGTTACCCCTTCTGGCTCAGCGCCACGGCGAGAGAAACCCTATGGGCGGGCGCCGCCGGCGACCGTGTCTGGTCGTGGGAGGCGTCCCATGTCGGAGCAAAGGTCCGACCCTGGCGCTTTCAGCAGGTGAGCCTCGACTTGACGGGCGAGCATCGAATCGTCCGGGCGGACAGCGGCCATCGCGACGTCTACGCCGTGACGACGGATCAGTTGACATCGTTGCTGGACTTCGAGGCGGGCAAGGTCGTTCGCGCGGCTTTCGATCTGGCGAGATTGCGGCTCGACGGCGGTCCGGCAGTCGGCGCCTGGAGCCTCGAGACGGGAACGGCGACGCTCCGCCGGCCCGACGTGCCGCCGGCCAATCACCTTGGCGTCGGCTGGACCGTGGCGTTCGACGGCGGCGGTCTTGACCTGCCCGAGTCGCCAGCCCTACCTCTTGGTAACCGGGTGGCGCGGGTGGTACTCGACGCCAGCATTCTTGGCGATATTCCCCCCGGACCGCTGGGCATCGGCCTGGCGCAATGGCGCGACGATGGCGGCACGATCGAGGCAAAGCACCTGCGTCTTGATTGGGGGCCACTCGCGGCCCAGGGGGATGGCACCCTCGCCCTCGATGCCGCCTTGCAGCCCATCGGCGCTTTTTCCGCCCAGGTGCAAGGCTTCCAGGAGACGATAGACCTTCTCCGCCGGCAGGGGATGGTCGACAACCAGGCTGCAAGCACGGCGCGCCTGGTTTTGGGCGTCTTGTCCCGCCCGTCGCCGGACGGCGGCGCTCCGACCATTGGCCTGCCGGTCTCGATACAAAACCGCTCTGTTTTCGCCGGACCCGTGGCCCTGCTGCGCCTCGACCCGATCCGCTGGACCGGGACGATGCCGGCCTTCTGAGGGCGGCGGCTCCTGTCGCAACCCAAGGGCGATTGTGTTACATTGCTCAAATGCTGTGGATTTACCGGATCATCGACATTGTCGCGGTGGTGCTACTGCTGCTGATTGGGGTTTCCGCCTCGGAGGCGATCGGTTTCTAGCCGCCCATCCCCTGCGCAGGGCGTAAGTCTTGGGCGAAAGTCCGATTCGGCGCGGCAAAAAGCCGGATTTTGCCTGTCAAAGCCCCTGCTAATGCTTGTCAAAGCCCCCACGAATGCTTGTGAAAGCCAAGGCGTAGGGGCCGTTGACAAGCAAGCGTCAGTGGGTATAGTGCCGCCTCTTTCCGCGGGCCCTGGCCCCGGCGGCGCTTGACGCGTTGCCTGCTGGTCCGGGGAAGTTCCGAATATCCTGAAGCACGTCGAGGCGGTCATGTTCGCAGTCATTCGTACCGGCGGAAAACAATATCGGGTCACGCCCAACGACGTTATCCGTGTCGAGAAGCTGATGGTCGAGCCCGGCAGTCAGATCGCCCTTACCGACGTACTGATGATCGGCGGCGAAGGCGAGGCGCAGGTTGGCTCTCCCCTCCTCGACAAAGCAGCGGTCTTCGCCGAGGTCGTCGAGCAGACCCGCAACGACAAGATCATCGTTTTCAAGAAGAAGCGCCGGCAACATTATCGCCGCAAGGCCGGTCATCGCCAGAACGTAACGGTGCTACGCATCATCGATATCAGCGCCGACGGCAGCAAGCCCGCCATCAGTGCGGCGGCAGCCAGACCGAAGCGCTCGTCCAGCTCGAAGGCCGCCGCCGAGCCGGCCGCCGCGGCCGCGCAGGAGTAACAAACCATGGCACATAAGAAAGCAGGCGGCAGTTCCCGCAACGGGCGTGACAGCGCCGGACGGCGTCTTGGCGTCAAGAAGTTCGGCGGCGAAGCCGTTCTTGCCGGTAATATTCTGGTCCGTCAGCGCGGCACGACATACCATCCCGGTGAGAATGTCGGTCTCGGCCGCGATCACACCCTGTTCTCGCTGGTCGAAGGCCACGTTCGCTTCGAACGCAAGGCGCAGGGCCGCACCTTCGTCAAGGTCGACCCGCTGCACTGACCGGCTTCGCCGGCCAGGTACCTGAACAAGGGGAATGGCCGGCCATTCCCCTTTTTTAGTGCCCGCCGAGCCATCGTCGCGGCCGGCGCCGGAAGGTTCGCCGTGAAGTTCCTCGATCAAGCCAAGGTTTTCATCAAGAGCGGCGACGGCGGCAACGGCTGCGTCGCCTTTCTGCGTGAGAAATTCGTGCCCCTCGGTGGACCGTCCGGCGGCGACGGCGGACGCGGCGGCGATGTCGTCGTCGAATGTGTCGACGGCCTCAATACCCTGATCGATTTTCGCTACCGCCAGCACTTCAAGGCCGAACGCGGCCATCATGGAATGGGCAAGGACCGCACCGGCGCACGCGGCGCCGATGTTGTGTTGCGCGTGCCCGTCGGCACTCAAATCCTCGACGACGACCGCGAAACGATGATCGCCGATCTGACCGAAGCGGGGCAGCGGGTGACCCTGGCC
>CAMCUA010000186.1 GCA_945878455.1 Asaia bogorensis
AGAAGAAGTATACCAGAATGGGCGGGGCGGGAAACACCGCTTACGGGAGAAAAGGAAAAAACCGCGGCTTGGGCGTCTGTCCCCAATCCGGGCGCCGCCTGGCGCCAATCGGTATGAAGCCGCACTCAACCAGGTACCGCAATTTTCCCTGCGTCGATTGGATTGGCAATCGCCGCGAGGCGCTCCAGCAGGCGACGGACACCGGTCAGCCGTTGTGCGACATCGTCCCAACCGCGAATGAAGACCAGCCTGTGGTCTGGCCGCAATTTCACCGTGCCGGCCTGTTCCCCGATAAACTTGACCAAGCCAGCAGGGTTGGCAAAGCGATTATCGCGGAAGGCAATAACCGCACCTTTAGGACCCGCTTCCACCTTCTCGATCCCAGCAGCTCGGCAGTGGTGCTTGATAGCAACCGTTTGCAGGAGATTTTCGGTCTCGCCGGGCAAGGCACCGAATCGGTCAATCAGTTCAGCGGCAAACTCGTCGATTCCCTCCCGACTATCGATTCGGGCAATTCGGCGATAGAGTTCCATACGTATCGCCAGATCGGAAACATATGTTTCCGGGATCAATACTGGCAGACCGATACTGATCTGCGGGCTCCAGGCTTCAGCCGCTTCAGTCTTCTCTCCGCTAATGGCACCTCGCGCTTCAGCGACGGCCTCTTCCAACATCTGCTGGTAGAGTTCAATGCCAACCTCACGAATATGACCTGATTGCTCTTCACCCAACAGATTTCCCGCGCCGCGAATGTCCAGATCGTGGCTGGCCAAGGAAAATCCGGCACCCAAGGCATCGAGCGTTTGCATAACGGCAAGCCGGCGTTCCGCCGTCGGAGTCAGCTTTTGATTCGGCGGCAGGGTCAGATAGGCATAAGCGCGGATCTTGGCTCGTCCCACTCGGCCTCGCAGCTGGTAAAGCTGCGCCAAACCGAACATGTCAGAACGATGGATGATCATCGTATTCACCGTCGGCAAATCGAGACCCGACTCGATAATGTTCGTTGCCAACAACACGTCATACGCACCATCGTAAAAGGCCGTCATGACGGTTTCCAATTCGCTCGGCGCCATGCGTCCATGCGCCGCCACTACTTTGACCTCGGGGACGAGTTCGGCCAATCGCTTGGCCAATCGATCCATATGCTCGATTCTAGGGCAGACATAGAAACTCTGCCCGCCTCGAAAATGTTCGCGCAAAAGGGCCTCGCGAACGACCACCGGATCGTAGGGCAGCACGAACGTACGCACCGCCAGTCGATCGACCGGCGGTGTCGCAATGATGCTCATGCCCCGCACCCCTGTCAGGGCCAACTGCAACGTTCGTGGGATAGGTGTTGCCGTCAGCGTCAGCACATGAACGTCGGCCTTCATTTGCTTCAGGCGTTCTTTGTGGGCAACACCGAAATGTTGCTCCTCGTCGACGATCAAGAGTCCCAGATCGCGGAACTGAATCGACTTCGCCAACAATGCATGAGTGCCAATGACAATGTCGACGGTGCCTTCGGCCAGACCCGCCTTTACGCGAGTCGCCACCTTGCTTGGCACCAATCTCGACAGTCGCTCAATAACGAGAGGATAACCGGAAAATCGATTGCAGAAGTTGATGTAGTGCTGGCGCGCCAGCAGCGTCGTGGGCACGACGATGGCAACCTGCTTGCCGGCCATTGCCGTGACAAAGGCCGCCCGCATCGCCACCTCTGTTTTACCGAAGCCGACATCGCCGCAAATCAACCGATCCATGGGCCGGCCGCAGCTAAGGTCATCGAGCGTGTCGTCGATAGCCTGCCGCTGATCCTCAGTCTCTTCGAACGGAAAGCGGGCACAGAATTCTTCGAATAGACCCTCGGCTGGGGACAACCGCTGGCCAGCGCGCAACTCGCGAGCAGCTGCCACACGGATCAATTCCTCCGCCATTTCACGGATGCGCTGCTTCATCCGCGCCTTGCGCGCCTGCCAGCCAGCACCCCCGAGACGGTCGAGTTGAGCCCCGCCTTCTTCAGATCCGAAGCGACTCAGGAGTTCAATATTCTCAACAGGCAAGAATAACTTATCCCCACCGTCGTAAAGTATACGCAGGCAATCGTGTGGAGCACCGCCGACCTCGATAGCAACCAAGCCGTCGTAGCGCCCGACACCATGATCGGCATGTACGACCAAATCGCCTTCCAGAATGCTCGAAGCCTCGGCGATGACGTTTTCCGGCCGCGTCCGCCGCCGAGTTGGGCGCGCCATGCGCTCGCCCAGAATATCTTGCTCCGCCAGCACGCAGAGATCCGATGCAACGAAGCCATGCTCCAGACCCAATACGACCATGGCGGCAATGGCCTGCGGCAAAGCGTTGGCCTCCTGCCATGTAGCCGCAGGCAGTGCTGCCGTCAGGCCGTGCTCCGCCAAGAGATGGGCCAATCGGTCGCGCGAACCTGCCGTATAGGCCGCGATCAACACGCGCCGTCCGGCTGCCTGCTGGGACTTCACATGGTCGCGAACGGCATCGAAGACATTCGCGTCAGGCCGCACGCGAGCAGTCGCAAACTCTTCTCCGAGGTGTCCACCAGCATTCGCGGCCTGGGCGACGTCTCCCGGCGACTCAAAGGGCTGGAAGACACCCACGGCGCGGTCGGCGAGCAACAACTGCCACTCGGCTTCATCCACATAAAGTTGCTCAATAGGAATCGGTCGATAGAGAGTACCTCCCGCCGACAACCCGCCCCCACCCATCGTTTTTCGTGACTGATAGTACTCTCGTATAAGGTCATGGCGGGCCGCCATGGATTCCGGCACTTGATACCCCAAGACCACGGCTGCCTCGGGAAGGTAATCAAGGATTGTTTCCATCCGCTCGTGAAATAGGGGCAGCCAATGTTCCATGCCAATTTGGCGCCGACCGGCGGAAACGGCCTCGTATAACGGATCGTCTTCCCCCGTGACACCAAACAGGCTTCTATAATTCGAACGGAATCGGCTTATGGACGTTTCATCGAGAGGCACCTCGCTGACCACCTTGAGCGAGAATAGACCATGATCTCCTGTTGTTCGTTGGGTAGCCGGATCAAAGATCCGCACCCTTTCCAGTTCATCGCCGAAGTAATCGAGCCGTAACGGATATGTCTCGCCCGTCGGAAAAAGGTCGACAATACCGCCGCGAACGGCAAATTCGCCCGGCTCTCGCACCGTGCCCGTGCGGATATAGCCATGATCCACCAAGTAGACCGCGAGCTGATCCGGCGAAAGTCCCTTCCCCGGAGCTACCTGCAATTTCGATCCGGCAAAGGACCGACGGGGACCAATCCGTTGCAGGACACCCGCCGCCGTAGCGACAACAATGCGGCCTTTGACACCGACCGGTTCAGTTAGGCACGTCAGAGCTTCGATCCGCCGGGCAAGAATTTCGCCACGTGGTGATACCCGGTCATACGGCAGACAGTCCCAAGCAGGGAAATCGATGCAGGCCACGTCAGGTGCAAAAAAAGCCAAAGCTTCCCGCATCATGGAGGCCCGGACATCGTCACGGGCTACGTAGAGGATGTCACGCCCCGCTTGCGCAGCTTGGGCAAGCAACCGCGAATCGAAGCCATCAGGAGCGCCGGCGATGACGGTCCGCAGGCCCCTTCGAAGGCCTTTAATCAGATCAAGCAAGATTTTGAGGGTCGTTGTTGAACACGATCATGAGGCGCATGATGTCATTGTCATGCTCCGCGGGCGGTGGCACCTTGCCACTGATCCAGTTGAATAGATCGTTGTCCCCTTCTTCCAGCAGCGCTTCCAGACGATCCAATTGATCGTCGCTTAGGCTCGGCAGGTAGCGAACGGCAAATCGGCCTAGGAAAAAGTCTGTTTCGACCATACCCCGATGCTGACTGCGAAAAAGAATGCGCTTGCGCCGGTCGTCCATGGCCGCGGATCTCCGAAAGGGGTTGGCATTGCGGCCCGACCTCCCTTTGCACAGGCGGTTTCGGTCTGCGAACGTCGGCCCTAGGATGGGGCCATAGGGTATAGAGCCTTGTGGCCCATCTGTCAGCACCATCGAGATATTTGAACGCCGCCATGCGTCCCGAAATCCTCTTCGACCTTTTTTCTCCGCTCACAGGATTGCGCGGCATCGGCCCGCGACTGGCCAAGGCGTTGGAAAAACCCATTGGCACCCGGGTTGTAGACCTCTTGTGGCATCTGCCGACCGGAATCATCGACCGCCGCCATACCCCGAAAGTCGCAGCAGCCATCCCCGGCGAGATAGCGACCATGACGGTTCGCGTGCAATACCATGAACCGCCACCCGGACCACGGCGGCCCTATCGGGTCGTCTGCGCCGATGAGACGGCAACCCTCGTCCTGATCTTTTTCCATGCCCGCGAAGACCATCTACGCCGCCTTCTGCCCGAGGGTGAACTGCGCGTCGTCAGCGGTACCGTGGACCAGTATGGCGATACCCTACAAATGCCGCACCCCGATTATGTCGGCAAACTGGACGACATCGCATCCATCAAAGCGGTGGAGCCTGTCTATGGCTTGACGGCAGGTATCAGTTTGAAAGTCTTGGGCAAGGCAGTAAGCGCCACCCTTGAACGAACACCGGAACTACCTGAGTGGCAGGACCCCACTTTCCTCGCACGGCGGGGCTGGCCGCCATGGCGTGCGGCATTGTTGGCCGCACATCGGCCAACGGACTCCATCGAAGTCGAGCCAACGACGCCGGCCCGATCGCGTCTCGCCTACGATGAACTTCTCGCCAATCAGTTGGCATTGTCCTTGGTTCGGCGCAGTCTCCACCGACTGCCAGGCCGCGCGATCCAGGGCGACGGCCGATTAACAGAACGAGTGACCGCAGCCCTGCCGTTTCGCTTGACCGCATCGCAGCAAATCGCCGTGACAGAAGTTGCCGCCGACATGGGGTCCAACGGACGCATGTTGCGCCTGCTGCAAGGCGACGTCGGCAGTGGCAAGACTGTGGTCGCCCTGCTGTCCATGCTCACCGCCATCGAGGCCGGTCATCAGACCGCACTCATGGCGCCCACCGATGTGTTGGCCCGCCAACACATGGCAACCCTAGCACCGCTGGCACATGCCGCTCAGGTACCCATTGCCCTTCTAACAGGGCGTGAAAAAGGCAAGGTTCGAGCAAACATTCTTGCCGGATTGGCCGATGGTTCCATCGCCATGGTCGTTGGTACCCACGCCCTGTTTCAGAACGATGTGGATTTTCACGACCTGGCACTGGCGGTGATCGATGAACAGCACCGCTTCGGCGTGCATCAACGGCTGCATTTATCGTCGAAGGGAAAGGGGGTCGATATTCTGGTGATGACCGCAACGCCCATTCCACGCACGCTGATGCTGACAGCCTATGGCGACATGGAAGTATCGCGATTGACCGAGAAACCAGCGGGACGCAAGCCCGTGGATACCCGAACCGTTCCAGTGAGCCGTCTCGACGATGTTGTCGCAGCCGTAGGCCGAGCGCTCGATAGTGGCGCCAAGGCATTTTGGGTCTGCCCTCTGGTTACCGAATCGGAAGCGTTGGATGTAGCAGCCGCCGAACAGCGTTTCACCGCCCTGCAAAAAACGTTCGGCGCTCGGGTTGGCATGATTCACGGGCGTATGAAAGGAACCGATAAGGACCGGGTCATGGCCGACTTTACCCAAGGTCCGGTCGATCTCCTGGTCGCCACCACAGTTATTGAGGTGGGAGTCGACGTGCCGGCCGCGACCGTCATGGTGATTGAGCACGCCGAACGTTTTGGCCTTGCCCAGCTACACCAGCTGCGCGGACGAATTGGCCGCGGCGAACGGCCATCGACGTGCCTGTTGCTTTATGCGGTGCCGCTCGGCGAGACGGCCCGCGCCCGGCTTGCCGTTATCCGTGAGAGTGACGATGGGTTCCGCATTGCCGAAGAAGATCTCAAGTTGCGCGGGGCTGGCGAACTGCTCGGCACCCGGCAAAGTGGGCTGCCCGAGTTCCGGCTTGCCGATCTCTCCACCCACTCTGAACTGCTGCAAGTGGCCCGCGACGACGCGCGATTGATCATCGAGCGCGACCCCGAACTGCAATCGCCGCGCGGACAGGCGCTGCGTGTCTTGCTCTACTTGTTCGAACGGGACGCCGCCGTGGCCTACCTTCGTTCTGGATGAAGCCGGTGGATTGATTTGCAATACTTTGGCATCGTCATGACACAAGCTGTCATTGGGGCGGTGGGCGCCGATCAGGAGGCGTTACCAGACCACCCGAAATCACCATCTTGATTGCTTCCTCTACCGACATACCTAAGGGTATCAAATCCTTACGAGGAACAAACAGTAAAAACCCCGATGTCGGGTTAGGCGTTGTCGGGACGAAAACGTTGATAACCTCATCGTCGCTCAGGCCCTGAATTTCTCCTCTGGCGCTTCCCGTGATGAAGGCAATTGTCCAGATGCCCTGACGTGGGTACTCGAT
>CAMCUA010000187.1 GCA_945878455.1 Asaia bogorensis
CCTGCGCCTGAACCAGCGCGATCAGTTCTTCACGGGATGGGACATCTGGCGATTCAGCGACCATCTGATGCTTGAATCGGAAACCGGGTCCCCCGTCCAGAAAAATCCGCTAAAAATCACGGTGCGGGGAAATAACCTGGGCAGTTACAGAATAACGCAAAACACCGATTTGTGTAAAACACCGTTCGACCAGTCCCCCTATCGTGATATTTCCTTGTACTTTCCCCGTTAACCGGGAAATTTGGCCGAGGATCGCGCCCGCCACCCTTCGTTGTCCAAGCGACCCAAGGGTTTGTAAGGAACGCCGTTGACCGTCGTCGGTATTGCCGGATTGAAGACCTCGCTGCCGCGCGGCAAACGGCTCCTCGGCCTCGACGTCGGCACGAAGACCATCGGCCTTGCCATCGCCGACCCGCGCCAGTCCATTGCCACGCCGCTCGATACCATCCGGCGCAAGCGCTTCACCGACGACATGGCCGCCCTCGCCCGCATCGTTGCCGAACGCGACATCGGCGGGCTGGTGGTCGGCCTGCCGGTCAGCATGGACGGCAGCGAAGGGCCGCGCTGCCAATCGGTCCGCCAGTTCGCCGCCAACGTGCTCGAAAAATTGGACATCGCCATTGCCTTCTGGGACGAACGCCTGTCAACCGCCGCCGTCACACGCATGATGATCGACGAGGCCGACCTGTCGCGCCGCCGGCGCGGCGAAGTGGTCGACAAATTGGCCGCCGCCTACATCCTGCAAGGGGCATTGGATTACACCGGCAGCTGATGCCTTGAATCCGTTGAAATCCGGGAACCGTTTCACCCAAGGAGCAATGCACATGTCGAAGAAGCTCACCGGCAAGGTCACCCTGGTCACCGGCGGCTCGCGCGGCATCAGCGCCGCCATCGCCCGCCGCCTGGCGGCCGACGGTGCTGACATCGCCATCAGTTACGCCGCTTCCACCAACAAGGCCGAGTCCCTGGTCCGCAACTTGGAGCAAGCTGGCGTCCGCGCCGCCGCCTTCATGGCCGACCATGGCGACGCCGCCCGGGCGGCGTCGCCATGGTCGCATCCGTGGCCAAGCGCTTCGGCCGGCTGGACATCCTGGTCAACAGCGCTGGCGTCTTCATCATGGGCGTCACCGGTGATCCCAGCGTCCCGGCTACAGCCTTCGAACGGCAGTATGCGGTCAACGTCTCGAGCGTCGCCGCCGCGGCGGTGCTGCACGAAGGCGGGCGCATCGTCTCCATCGGCTCGGGCGTCGCCCGAGCGACGCCGTTTCCCGGCATGGCCGACTACAGCGCCACAAAAGTGGCGCTTGTGGCCTACACCCGCGGCTGGGCATGCGACTTCGGGGCGCGCGGCATCACCACCAACATCGTCCAGCCCGGCCCGATCGACACCGAGATGAACCCGGCCGATGGCCCCTTCGCAGAACTGCAGAAGCAACGCATGGCGCTCGACCGCTATGGCCGCGCCGAAGAGGTCGCCGCCGCCGTCGCCTTCCTCGTTAGCCCGGAGGCGTCCTACATCAGCGGCGCGAGCCTCGACGTGGACGGCGGCCTCAACGCTTGAATGCGGTCGGGCGCGACCTTCCACCTGCAGCCCTTGTCGGATACGCGAAAAGCGGTCAATTTCCACTCGCAAGCGCCGCGTATCGATAAAAATGGGGAACGCCGCATGCACATCAGGAAGCGTCCGTTCGGCGTTGCGATTCCGTTCGTTGCCGTATTGGTCGCCCTGCTTGGCGGCTGTCAGACGGCGGGGTTACGACCTGAAGCCACTCTGCCGGCCCCTCCGCCGGCTGTTGCACCCGAAGGACAGCCGATCGCCGCTTCGGAAGCGATTCTGAACCTCGCCCTGTTCTTTGATCCGGCTGCCATCATCGAGGTCCGTCGCTCGGGGCTCGGGGGTATCTTCGTTGACAGATTTCTGCTCCGCGATGGCAGCGGAGATGGCGAAATCGTCAGCGTTCATGTCCGTGGAAACGGCCGCTGGAACGAGGACGTGGCCTTTCAAAGTGAACCCGCCTTTCGCGAGAAGGCCGACAAGATTCTCCTCAGCCTTCGCGAGGTCAAACCCATCCGTCGTGGGGAGTCACTGACAGGCTATCGCGCCATTGGTGTTAGCCGGAAGACGGCGGCACACTGCGTCTGCGGAACCCTATCGCCGGCCGCTGGGAAGGGGTGGCCGAAGAGATCACCGGCTTCCTCGAATCCTCCGATGACGGCACGGGTGGCACGGTCTCCTTCACCCTTCCCGGCAACGCTAGCACTTGCCGGGGCAGTTTCCTATACGCCCCCGGCCGCCTCTCCGGTCGCTGGTCGGCGGCCTGCACCAACAACCTAACGGCCTCTGGCAGCTTCGAGAGCCTGGGCTCCAACAAGGGTTTCAAGGGGACGGGGCAGGATAGCAAGGGGCGAGCAGTGACCTTTACGGTCGGGGTGGCGGTCCAGCCACCCCCCGCCAGCAAGGCCTAACAAACAACGGGCTCCATTCGCTATTCCTTCCCTTCCGGGAAGGCGCAGGGCATCCCCATAGCCAGCACCCCGACGTGATGTAGCAAGCCAGTGGAAGTGAGCTGCCCCTTTCCTAGGCACCGCCTTGCCCCTATCCCCACCCCGCCGTATAGTCTGCGTTGATGACCGCCACGGCAGCGATTCTCCCCTTCCCGCACCGCCATCTGCTTGGCATCGAGGGGCTTTCGCCGATAGAGATCGGCCACCTCCTCGATGAGTCCGAAACCTATGTCGAACTGAACCGCCAGGCGGAAAAGACCAAGTCGTCCTTGCGCGGGCGGACCATCGTCAATCTGTTCTTCGAAAACTCGACACGCACGCGCACCTCTTTCGAACTGGCCGCCAAGCGCCTGGAGGGCGAGGTCATCAACATGTCGGTCGCCACCAGTTCGGTGAAAAAGGGCGAAACCCTGATCGACACGGCGATGACCCTTAACGCCATGCATCCCGATGTGCTGGTCGTCCGCCACCCGGATTCCGGCGCCGTGCAGCTGCTGTCGGAGAAAGTGAACTGCGCCGTCATCAACGCCGGCGACGGCTCGCACGAACACCCGACCCAGGCCTTGCTCGACGCGCTGACCATCCGGCGGCGCAAGGGCCGCATCGCCGGGCTAACCATCGCCATCTGCGGCGACATCGTCCATTCCCGGGTGGCACGCTCCAATATCCACCTGTTGACCACCATGGGCGCGCGCGTCCGCATCGTTGCGCCGCGCACCCTGCTGCCGACGGCGGCCGACCGTTTCGGGGTCGAGGTCTTTACCGACATGCGCGACGGTCTGAAGGATTGCGACATCATCATGATGCTGCGCCTGCAGACCGAACGCATGCACGGCAACTTCTTCCCCTCCATCCGCGAGTATTTCAAGTTTTTCGGCCTGGACTACGAAAAGGTCGCCCTAGCCAAGACCGACGCCTTGATCATGCATCCCGGCCCGATGAACCGGGGGGTCGAGATCGATTCCGACGTCGCCGACGATTTCGGACGCAGCGCCATCCGCGAACAGGTGGAAATGGGTGTCGCCGTGCGCATGGCGGTGTTGCAGATTTTAGCCGCCAATCTTCCCTTCGCCGAGCCGCCGAGGAACCTGTGAGGTTCGATCCCGATAACTTGCCGCCCCGCGTGGCGCCGGGCCGAGTCGCCTACATCAACGCCCGGCTGATCGATCCCGCCACCGGCCTCGACGCGCCAGGTGCCGTGCTCACCGACGGCGAGACCATCGCCGATTTCGGTCCGCGCCTGTTCAACGATCCCGACCTGTTCGAGAACCGCGTTCCGGAAGGCATCGAGGTGGTCGATTGCGCCGGCCTTTGCCTGACCCCCGGCCTGGTCGATATTCGAGTCCAGCTGCGCGAACCGGGGGAGGAATATAAGGAGACCCTGCTCACCGCCGGGCGCGCCGCCACTGCGGGCGGCGTCACCACCATGGTTTGCCTGCCCAACACCCAGCCGGTGATCGACGACGTCTCCGTCGTCGAATATGTCGCCCGCCGGGCGCGCAAGATCGGCCTCGCCAAGGTCTATGCCTACGCTGCCATCACCAAGCAGCTGGAAGGCAAGGAGCTGGCCGAAATCGGCCTGTTGGCGGAAGCCGGCGCGCTGGCCTTCACCGATGGGGTCAAGACCGTCGCCGACGCCAAGGTGATGCTGCGCGCCATGAGCTACGCCGCCACCTTCGATCAGCTCATCATCCAGCATGCCGAGGAACCGAGCCTCGCCTCCGGCGGCGCCATGAATTCCAGCGAGACCGCCGCCCGCCTAGGCCTGACCGGCATCCTGCCGGAAGCTGAGATAGTCATCGTCGACCGCGACATCCGCTTGGCGGCGCGCACCGGCGCCCGCCTGCACTTCGCCCACCTGTCGACCGCCGAAGCCCTGGATTCGGTGCGCCAGGCCAAGCAGCGCGGCCTGCCCATCACCTGCGATACGGCGCCCTTCTATTTTGCCCTGAACGAAACCGCCATCGGCGACTATCGCACCTTCGCCAAGCTGTCGCCGCCCTTGCGCGCCGAAGCGGATCGCCAGGCCGTCGTCGCCGCCCTGGTCGATGGCACCATCGATGCCATCGCTTCCGATCACGCGCCGCAGGACCAGGATGCCAAGCGCGTACCCTTCGCCCAGGCCGCCTTCGGCGGCGTCGGGCTGGAATCCCTGTTGCCGGTGTCGCTGGAACTCTACCACAACGGCTTTCTCACCCTGCCGCGTCTGCTTAATTTGTTGTCGGCGGCGCCGGCCAGATTGCTGGGCCTGGAGGCCGGCCGGCTGGTGCGCGGCGCACCGGCCGATCTGATGCTGTTCGATGCAGAATGCGGCTGGCGATTCGACACCGACTTGCTGCTCAGCAAGTCGAAGAATTCGCCCTTCGATGGCCGACCGGTTCAAGGCCGCGTCGCCCACACCGTCATCGACGGCCGCACTGTCTTCTCACGGCAACCGGCCGCGCAGAGTTCATAACGCATGACCGCTAACCTCGATCCAACGGCCGTCATGGCCATGGTTTTTGCCATCAGCTACCTGCTCGGTTCCATCCCCTTTGGTTTGTTGCTGACCCGCATGGCCGGTTTGGGCGACATCCGCACCGTCGGTTCCGGCAACATTGGCGCCACCAACGTGTTGCGCACTGGCAACAAGGGTCTGGCCGCAGCCACGCTGCTGCTCGACGGTGGTAAGGGCGCCGCGGCAGTTTTACTGGCTGCGGCCGCAATCGATCCGACGACCGGTATGCTCGCCGGGGTCGGTGCCGTTATCGGACACAACTTCCCGGTCTGGCTGCGCTTTCGCGGCGGCAAGGGCGTGGCGACGACCTTGGGTGTCTTCATCGCCATGGCCTGGCCGGTGGGGCTGCTCGCCTGCGCCACCTGGCTCGCCGTGGCGGCTCTGACCCGCTATTCGTCATTGGCAGCGCTAGTCGCCCTCGGCAGCGCGCCTATCTATGCCTATTGGCTCAGCGGCGATGCCATTGCCTTGGCAGCGGCCCTGCTGGCGCTGTTGGCCATCGTCCGCCACCACGCCAATATCCGCCGTCTGATCGGCGGGAACGAAAGCAAGATCGGCGCGGAGACGAAAATATAACTCTCGCACAAATTGTATTTTCCCATACGTTTGGCCCCATTGCTTTTGCCGAAAGGGCGGCGCATGGTGCGCCCCCATGGATGCTGCCCGTTCTCTTTCCGCCGGTGAGCGACTCGATTGGCTACGTCTTTGGCGTAGCGAGAATGTCGGTCCGGTCACCTTCCGCCGGTTGCTCGGACGCTACGGTTCCGCCCGGGTTGCGCTCGATATTTTGCCGGAAATCGCCCGTCGCGGCGGCCGCACCCGACCGATCCGTCTGTGCCCACCCGAAGCCGCCGAGCACGAAGTCGCGGCCATCGAGCGTCTCGGCGCCCGGCTGGTCGGTTGGGACGAAGCCGATTACCCGCCACTCCTTCGCCATGTCGACGATGCACCCCCGCTGCTCTGTCTTCTCGGCAACCCTGGCGTGCTGCGAACCCCGGCCGTCGGCGTTGTCGGCTCGCGCAATGCCTCGATCAACGGCAAGCGCCTGGCCGCCACCCTCGCCGCCGATCTCGGCGCCGCCGGCTGGTCCGTCGTTTCCGGCCTGGCGCGGGGCATCGATACGGCCGCCCACGAAGGCTCGCTCGCGACCGGCACCGCCGCCGTGCTGGCCGGCGGCGTTGACGTCGTCTATCCGCCGGAGAACCGCGGCCTCTATGACCGCATTCGCGAACAGGGCCTGTTGCTGTGCGAAAGCCCGCCCGGCACCGAACCCCTGGCCCGCCACTTTCCGCGCCGCAACCGGCTGATATCCGGGTCGGCGCTCGGCGTCGTGGTGGTCGAGGCCCGGCCCGGCTCTGGCTCGCTGATCACCGCGCGCACCGCCCTCGAAC
>CAMCUA010000188.1 GCA_945878455.1 Asaia bogorensis
GCGCGAGGTCGGGCGCAGGTTACAGGCGCTGACGGTGATGGCGGGGAAGCGGTGCAGCGGATCGCCAAACTTATCGAGCGACAGGGGCTGCACATGGAATTGCAGGTTGGGCCGGTCGCGGCCGGGGTCGGAGCGGGTGAACATCCCCAGCTGCGAAGGCGCCATGGTCAAGGGACCGCGCCGCCGGAACAGGAATTCGAGGCCCATGGCAACGCGACGGGGCAATGAATGATAGGTCTCGTTCAAGGTCTTCACGCCCGCGACGCGATAGATCGAACGCTGCTGCAAATGATCCTGCAGGTTCCGGCCGACGCCAGGCAGATCGAGGGCTGTTTCGATGCCGGCAGCCGACAGCCATTCGCCAGGCCCGATCCCGGAGAGATGCAGGATATGCGGCGAGCCGATGGCGCCGGCGCAGAGAATCACTTCGGCATGGGCCTTGGCCGCGAAACGGCGGCCGTCGCGGCGGAAGAGCACGCCGGTGGCGCGCCGGCCCTCCAGCGTCACCCGTTCGACCGTGACATCGGTCTGCACCCGGAGGTTAGGGCGGTTCATGACGGGCTTGAGGAAACCGCGGGCGGCGGACCAGCGCAGGCCCTGTTTCTGATTGACGTGGAAGTAGCCAACGCCGGCGTTGTCGCCGGTGTTGAAGTCGGGCGTGCGGGCGATGCCCATCTGTTCGGCGGCATCGGCGACGGCATCGAGAATCTGCCAGCGGACGCGCGGTTCCTCGACCCGCCATTCGCCGCCGCTGCCGTGGAATTCACCGTCGCCCAGGAAATGATCCTCGATCTCACGGAACACGGGCAGGACATCGTCCCAGCCCCAGCCGGTCAGGCCGAGCTGGCGCCAATGATCGTAGTCGGCGGCCTGGCCGCGCATGGCGATCATGGCGTTGATCGCCGACGATCCGCCCAACGCCTTGCCACGCGGATAGGCGAGCGAGCGGCCATTGAGGCCGGGCTCGGCCTCGGTACGCAGCATCCAATCGGAACGCGGGTTGCCGATGGCGAACAGATAGCCGACCGGGATGTGAAACCAGATCCAATTGTCGCGCCCGCCGGCTTCGAGCAGCAGCACCCGCCTGGCGGGATCGGCCGACAGCCGGTTGGCGACCGTGCAACCGGCGGTGCCGGCGCCGACGACGATAAAGTCGTAGTCGCCATCGAATATGTCGGTATCGCGGTTCATGCCGGAACGGGGGCCACGGGCATCTAGAGCTGCTTCGCGCCGATTTGCAGTTCCACCTTCATCATCAGGGCAACCGTCTGTTCCGGCATCTGCACCTGCAGCACTTTTTGCGCGTGGCGGGGCAGCGGTATCTGATTGTCGATGCAAAAACGGATCAAGGCGGCAGCCACCTGATCGCGGCCGAGGCGGATTTCGTTGGGATGGGTGGGATTGGCGGTGGTGAAGATGATCACCACGGTTGCCGCCGCGTCGTCGGCGACGCGCAGTTCACCGATATTGGCGTGCGGCAACGCAATGTTGCTGCGCAGACAAAAATCAACGACTGCCCAACGCACTTCGTCGATATCGAAAACGATTTTTCGAATCTCGGTCGGCATGATGGTCCGGCTCCAGCACTACCGCCGTGGGCAGCGGATCATTCTAGTGCGCCTCGCCCCAATTGTCGCCCCGCCCGGTATCGACCACCAAGGGTACATCGAGATGGGCCGCACCTTCCATCACGGCGCGGACGACCGCCTCGGTCTCGGCCACCTCGGCCTTGGGCACTTCGAAAACCAGTTCGTCGTGTACCTGCAACAGCATGCGCGCACTTAGGTTTTTCGCCGCCAAGGCATCGGGTACGCGGATCATCGCACGTTTGATGATATCGGCGGCACCGCCCTGGATCGGGGCATTGATAGCGGCACGCTCGGCGAAACTGCGCAGGGAAGGATTGCGGTCGTTGATGCCGCGCGCGTGGATGCGCCGGCCGAACAGGGTGGTCACATGGCCGCGTTCGCGGGCTTCCTTAACAATGCGTTCCATATAGGCGCGGATACCGGGATAGCGTTCGAAATAGGCATCGATGTAGCGTGCCGCCTCGCCGCGCGGGATGCGCAGCTGGCGGGCTAGGCCGAAGGCGGAAATGCCGTAGATGATACCGAAATTGATCGCCTTGGCCTTGCGCCGGACCATCGGGTCCATGCCTTCGATCGGCACGCCGAAGACCTGCGAGGCGGTCATGGCATGGATATCGTGGCCCTGGCGGAAGGCGTCCTTCAGCGCATCGATGCCGGCGACATGGGCAAGCAGGCGCAATTCGATCTGTGAATAATCGGCCGACAGGAGGACGTGTCCTTCGTCGGCGATGAAGGCGCGGCGGATCTTGCGGCCTTCCTCGCTGCGGATCGGAATGTTCTGCAGGTTGGGATCGTTCGAACTCAACCGTCCGGTCGAGGCCACGGTCTGCGCATAGGAGGTATGGATGCGCCCGGTTTCGGGATTGATCTGTTCGACCAGTGCATCGGTATAGGTGCTTTTCAGCTTCGCTAATTGGCGCCAATCGAGGACCCGGGCCGGCAGGTCGTGCCCTTGGGCGGCCAAATCCTCGAGCACGTCGGCGCCGGTGGCATAGGCGCCGGTCTTGCCCTTCTTGCCGCCGTCGATGCCCATTTCGTCGAACAGCACCTCGCCCAACTGCTTCGGCGAGCCTATGTTGAATTCGCGGCCGGCCAGCTTGTAGATCGCATCGGCAAGATCGCCCATGCGGGCGTTGAAATCGACGCTGAGCGCCTTGAGCGCCGAAGCATCGGCCTTGATGCCGTGACGTTCCATGCGCCGCAGCACGGCGATCAGGGGACGTTCCAGCGTTTCGTGGACCGTCACCATATGTTCGGCGAGCAAGCGTGGCCGGAGTTGACGGAACAGCCGGCCGGTGATGTCGGCGTCCTCGGCGGCATAGTCGAGCGCCTTGTCGAGCGGCACACAATCGAAGGTGATCTGGTTCTTGCCGCTGCCGGCGACGTCGGTGAAGGTGATGGTCTTGTAGCCGAGCAGATGTTCGGCCAGTTCGTCCATGCCGTGACCGTGCAGGCCGCCGTCGAGCACATAGGACAGCACCATGCTGTCGTCCACGGGCGCCACGTCGATGCCGTGGCGGGACAGCACGTGCATGTCATATTTGATGTTGTGGCCGACCTTGAGGACGGCGGCATTCTCCAACAGCGGCTTGAGACGGGCCACGGCTTCGCGCAGAGGTATCTGGCGGATCGCCGCGTCGGCGCCATTTTCGGCGGCACCGGCCCCAGGGGCGGCCAAAGGGGCGGCCAAGGGGGCGGCCAAGTCGAGGTTGCCCTGACCGGCGGCGGCGCGATGGGCCAGCGGGATATAGCAGGCCGTACCATCGATCAGGCTGAGCGATACGCCGACCAGACGGGCGCGCAAGGGATCGAGCGATGTGGTTTCCGTATCGACGGCGACGATGCCGGCCTGCAGGGCAGCGGCCACCCAACGGTCCAGCGCATCGGTGTCCTGCACCAGTTCGTAGGTTGCCGCCGGGGCGTTCGTACCCTCCGCCGGTTTGGCACCATGGGCAAAATGCACGCCGTCCTGCACTCCGGCGGGCAGCCGGCTTTCGACCTTGGCAACCAGCGACTTGAAGTTCTGCTCGCGCAGGAAATCGAGCAGCATGGTGGCATGGGGTTCGCGAACGATCAGTTCAGCCAACGCATGTTCGACCGGGACGTCTTGCCTCAGGCGCACCAGTTCGCGGGTCAGACGGGCGGTGTCGGCGCCCTCGAGCAAGGATTGGCGGCGCTTCGGCTGCTTGATCTCGGCGGCGCGGGCGAGCAGGGTTTCGAGATCGCCGTATTCGTTGATGAGTTGGGCGGCCGTTTTGACGCCGATGCCGGGGATGCCGGGTACATTGTCGGTGGAATCGCCGGCCAGGGACTGTACGTCGACCACCTTGTCGGGGCCGACGCCGAAGCGTTCCATCACCTCGGCCGGACCGATGGTCCGGTTCTTCATGGCATCGAGCATGATGACGCCGGGGCCGACCAATTGCATCAGGTCCTTGTCGGACGACACGATGGTGACCTCCGCCCCCTGTTCGCGGGCGAGGCGGGCATAAGTGGCGATAATGTCGTCGGCTTCGAAGCCGGGTTGGGCGATGCAGGGCAGGTTGAGCGCGCGGGTCGCTTGGCGCACCAGTTCGAACTGCGGGATCAGTTCGTCGGGCGGCGGCGGGCGGTTGGCCTTGTAATCGGCATAGATGTCGTTGCGGAAGGTTTTCCGTTCGGAGTCGAAAATCACAGCGATATGATCGGCGTCGGTTTCCTCCAACAGCTTCATCACCATGGTGACGAAGCCGTAGACGGCGTTAACCGGTGTGCCATCGGGCCGCGTCATCGGCGGCAGCGCGTGGAAAGCACGGAAGATGAAGCCCGAGCCGTCGATCAGAAAGACGTGCTTGGGTTGCATGGACTCTCGCCGTTCAGCCTGTATGGGCGCTCAGTCTAGGGGCAAAGGCCGGCGGAAGAAACCCAGGGATCGCCGTCAATGACCGCCGGTGCGGGCACCCTTGGCAAGGATGAAGCGCTTGCTGCAATAGGGGCAGACGATCTCACGCGTTTCGTCGAAGTGCAAATAGACCGCCGGATGGCCGAGCGCGCCATCGCCGCCGTCGCAGCGCACCGTGGCTTCTTTGACCGTGACCGTGTCTTGATCCTGCGCTTCCATCGCCGCTCCCACCCGCCTGATGCCACACCGGGAGCGTGACCCCCAGGCGTTGACCGTGCCGCGGCCCGGATGATACCGATTGCCGCCTGAGTTTCAATTGCGGTGGTAAAATGAACCGTGCCGGCATGACCCTTCGCGAGCAGCCATGAGACGGGCCGGGCCGTTCCGCACCCTACTGTTTGGCCTCGCCCTGCTGTTCGGTCTCGCCGCTTGCGCGCCAACCCTGCGCCAGGCGGGGCCGCCGGTGTCGGCACCGTATCTGAGCGACGACGGGGTTATCGCCGCCGACGGTGCCCAACTGCCAATGCACCGCTGGCTGCCGAAGGGCGAACCGCGTGCCGTGATCCTGGCGCTGCACGGCTTCAACGACTATGGCCGCTTCTTCGCCGAACCGGGCACCTGGTTCGCGGCGAACGGCATTGCCGCCTATGCTTACGATCAGCGCGGGTTCGGGGCGGCGCCGCACCCTGGCCTATGGGCCGGCACGGCGGCGTTGGATAGCGATCTGAACACGGTCACGCGGCTGTTGCGCAGCCGCCATCCGGGCGTGCCGGTCTTTCTGCTGGGCGAAAGCATGGGTGGCGCGGTGGCGATGACGGCGATGGCCGGCGACGATCCGCCGTCGGCCGATGGCGTCATCCTGGCGGCACCGGCGGTTTGGGGACGCAGCACCATGCCGGCGCTGCAACGCGGCGCGTTGTGGCTGGCGGCCCATACGGTGCCGTGGATGACCCTCAGCGGGCGCGGTTTGCAGCGCCAGGCCTCGGACAATATCGACATGCTGCGCGCCTTGGGGCGCGATCCGCTGGTGATCAAGGAGACGCGCGTCGACGCCATTTGGGGTCTTGCCGATCTAATGGACGAGGCGCTGGCCGCCGCGCCGCGATTGCCGGGCCCGGCGCTCATCCTCTACGGCGGCAACGACCAGATCGTGCCTGAGGCGCCAGTGGCGCAGATGTTGGCCGCTTTACCCAACGATGGCCATAGCGGTGCCGACGGCCGGCGCGTTATCCGCTATGCTAACGCCTATCACATGCTGCTGCGCGACCTGGCGGCGGAAGCCGTGTGGCGCGACATCCTGGCCTGGATCGAAACGCCGGGGCGAGCGCCAGAGGGACTGGCCGGCGGCAATGCCGCCCGGTCGCTGCCGTGATCCTTCGGCCCTGGGCCAGCGATAAAGGGTCCGCGACAATGGGCCAGCGTGCGCTTGAGCCGCCCGGCCCATCGCGCTATGGTCCGCCAGCACGCGCCCGTAGCTCAGCTGGATAGAGTACTGCCCTCCGAAGGCAGGGGTCACAGGTTCGAATCCTGTCGGGCGCGCCAACTACCCATTGAAATCATTGAACTTTATTAAGCGTTCAGTAGTCGACCACCACTTTGCATTTATCAGGGTAACACCAGGGTAACACGATCGCGTGATTCCGGGTTGATCATGCTAGGCAGCCTTTCGTTTCCCGATCCCCACGATCAACTCGCGCTGGGTGTAGCCCGGCAGTGTCCCATAACTGGTGAGCGTCACCAGTACGCTGTCGTGCCCGAGGTTCTGAGACCAAGCCTTGTATTCGGCCGGCGTTGTGCAAAGGTGACTGCCTAGCTGCGCCAGGGTGTGGCGGAAGCTGTGCGGTTTGAAGTCGGGCAGTCCTGCTAGCGCGCAGGCGTCCTTGAACACCTTGCGGACCGGATCGGCATTCGCCCAGCATT
>CAMCUA010000189.1 GCA_945878455.1 Asaia bogorensis
CCGTCGCCACTGTGGCCGCGGACTCGCTTCAGCACCCGTGGCATGCCAGCCGAGAGGCTCGCACGTAGTCCGGCACGCATAGCGTCGAGCGTCAGGTATTGGCGGGTGTCCGTGCCCCAACCCATGTGCCGGGTGCGATACAGAATCTCCTTGGTCCCCATCTTGTCGATGACCTCGGGATGGGAGCTGACGAACACGCCGGAGCGAGCGACCTCGGCCAGCATGGCGTTCAGGACCGAACGGTCGCGGCCATCGACGATCGGATTGATCCAGACCAGCACGCCGTCTACCGCCATGAGCGTTGCGCGTACTGCCTCAACATCCTCGTCTCTATAGGGCGCGCTCACAACCTCGAGGCCAGCGGCAGCGAGTGTCTCGGCCGTCTTGGCAAAGCGCGAGTCTTCGAGCCGGGTCGCAAGCCGCAGCTCCGGGTCCGCCGGGAAGACGATGGCCACGCGGTAAGTCTTCTTTGTCATCGCGATCCTGCTCGCTTGTTCGGCTGTCTGTCGGTTGGGTCCATCCAGCGCTTCGGCCCGGTGGTTCGATCCCGACGCTCGAATTCCAAGCATCGGGTAAATCGGCCCACCGAAGCAACACCTGGTGGATGGAATCCGATGGTTCTTTCCATCGGATTCCATCCATGAAGCTCATCGACGTACCCTGTGCGCCGACCGCGTATTGAACCGTACCGCGAACCCAGCCGCGCGCCGCCTTTTTCGTCAGTCCGTGACGGGAACCGCCCATGACTTTGACGGCGCCAGCGGCGGACTGCCTGAAGTCTGCGCTCATTTTCCCGCGAGTGCTTGGCTCCGGATGCCGACACGTTTCTATTGGGGGCGCGGGTAGGCCGTGAACTCGATGCCGTCATCGCACGGCGCGGCGGCCGCTCGGAGACCATCGTCTCTGATCAACTGCACATGTCGGATGTGGGCTATACCTGCGTCGCCCGCTTTCTGGCCGGCGGCATCGTGCGCGCTACGGTTTCCGCCGCCGACCTGGTGATAACGGCACCCTAAGCCCGGCGAGGAGGTAGCCTGCCCCTTACCTGTTGGCTGTGGCCCACCCTTCGAGACGGCCGCTGACGCGGCCTCCTCAGGGTGAGGTGCTTTTTTTAAGTTGCGCTCACGCGTGCTGTTCCGGGTGAGGGGATGGGCAAGCGCTGTGGCGCTCCGTCAGATATTGGCCACCGCCTGTTCCTGGCGCTCCAGGCCGCCGGCGTGCAGCAGGAAGCGGACGATGTCGGCGACGCCCTGATCGGCTTTCAGGTTGGTGAACAGGAAGGGGCGTTCGCCGCGCATTTTGTGGGCGTCGCGTTTCATGACGCCCAAGTCGGCGCCGACCAGGGGGGCGAGGTCGATCTTGTTGATGACCAAAAGATCGGACCGGGTGATGCCAGGGCCGCCCTTGCGTGGGATCTTGTCGCCGGCCGAGACGTCGATGACGTAGATGGTGATGTCGGCCAGTTCCGGCGAGAAGGTGGCGGCCAGGTTGTCGCCTCCCGACTCGACGAAGATGATTTCCAGGCCGGGGAAGCGGGCGTTGAGATCGTCGATGGCGGCCAGGTTCATCGAGGCGTCTTCGCGGATCGCCGTGTGCGGACAGCCACCGGTTTCCACCCCGACAATGCGTTCGGGCGCCAGCGCCCCGGCGCGAATGAGAAACTCGGCATCCTCGCGGGTATAGATGTCGTTGGTGACGGCGGCGATGCGATAGCTGTCGCGCAGGCGCTTGCACAGGCGCTCCATCAGGGCGGTTTTGCCGGAACCGACGGGTCCGCCGATGCCGACGCGCAGGGGGGAGGTGCTCATGAGCGGAAAAGCCTCGTGTACTGGGTTTCGTGGAGCATGGAACACAGGTCGATGAGCGGCGTGGCGCTGCCGATGTCCGCCTCGGAGCGGACGAGGCTGGCTTCGACAGCCTCTAGAACGGTGGATTCGAGCGCGGCCAATGCCCGCTGGCCCTGGGTCTGACCCAAGGGGATCAGTCGCACCCCAGCGGAAACCAAGTTGGCTGCTTGAGCATGCAGGAAAGCGGCGAGCGACGGTCTGAGGGCGAGCCCGGCGGCCGCGCAGACGGTGCCGACGGCGATGGCGTAGGAAGGTTGCCGCGGCGATTGGGCGAGCCGGGCCAACCAAAGGGACGCGGCGGGCGAGGGCCAGGATTCGGTCACGGCGCGGCGGAAGGCGGCGCCTTGGGCGGAACTTTCCAAGGCCAGTTCGGCGCTGCCGCGCAGCAAGGCGGCGTGCTCGGCCGCGGCATGCAGGGCGGCGACATCGTCGCCTTCCACCGCCTGCCAGGCCATGCGGAAGAGATCGGCGTCGAGCCGCCCGGGGCCATGCGCGATGGCGGCGCCGACCCAATCGGTGAGGGCCTCGGCATCGGCGATCGGGCCGGCTTCTACCGCCTGTTCGATGCCTTGCGAATAGGCGTAAGCGCCGACGGGAAAGCCCGGCGACAGCCAGGCCATCAGGCGGATCAAGGTCAGCTCAGCGGTCATGGCTGTGTCCATGCCCATACCCATGTCCTTGGCCGGCATAGGCGCCGGCTTCGGGGTTGAACGGACCCTGCGAACGGGCGACCCGGCCGCCCAAACCTTCGACCATGGCGACGAGGACGTGATCGTCGAGGATGCGCAGAGCACCGTCGGGGCGGACCTCGACCGGGGTGTGGCGGTTGCCGAGATGCCAGGCGATGCGGGCGATGGTGCGCGGGGTCGCGGCGCGGATGGTGGCCACCGGCTCGTCGGCGGCGACGACGCGGAGCCAACTGCCATCATCCATTTCCAGGCCGTCACCATCGGCCAGGCGCATCGTCGTCGGCAGATCGAGCAGGAAGGGCCGGCCGAGGTCGTCGGTCAGCCGGAAGCGCCGCCGGTGGCGGTCGTTGAAGGTCAGCGTCACGGTCGCTGCCGCGCGCTGTTCCGGCCAGGCGCCGGCCCGGCTGACGGCTACGGCGCGGCGCAGGGTTTCGACGCTGTCCATGGCCGGGCTCAATAGAGGAAGTAGCGCTGGGCGAGCGGCAGCACGGTGGCCGGCTCGCAGGTTAGCAGTTCGCCGTCGGCGCGGACTTCGTAGGTCTCGGAGTCGACCTCCATCTTCGGGCAGGCGTTGTTGTGCACCATGTCGGCCTTGGTCACCGTGCGCGTACCCGATACCGGCAGGCAGAGGCGTTGCAGCCCTAATCGTTCGGCGATGCCGTCCCGGTGGGCAGCCTGGGAGACGAAGGTCACGGCGCTGGCCTGCAAGGCGCGGCCGAGGGTGGCGAACATCGGGCGGTAGTGTACCGGCTGCGGCGTCGGGATGGAGGCGTTGGGATCGCCCATGGCGGCGGCGGCGATCATGCCGCACTTCAATATCATGTCCGGCTTGACGCCGAAGAACATCGGCTTCCACAGCACCAGGTCGGCCAGCTTGCCGGGCTCGACCGAGCCGACGTGCTGGGCGATGCCGTGGGCCAGCGCCGGGTTGATGGTGTATTTGGCGATGTAGCGGCGGACGCGGAGGTTGTCGTTGTCGCCACGCTCGCCGGGCAGCCGGCCGCGCTGGCGGCGCATCTTGTCGGCGGTCTGCCAGGTGCGGATGATGACCTCGCCGACACGGCCCATGGCCTGACTGTCCGAGGAAATCATCGAGAAGGCGCCGATGTCGTGCAGGATGTCTTCGGCGGCGATGGTCTCGCGGCGGATGCGGCTTTCGGCGAAGGCGACGTCCTCGGGAATGCGTGCGTCCAGGTGATGGCAGACCATCAGCATGTCGAGGTGTTCGTCGATGGTGTTGACGGTGAAGGGCCGGGTCGGATTGGTGCTGGAGGGCAGCACGTTCGGCTCGCCGCAGACCTTGATGATGTCCGGCGCATGGCCACCGCCGGCACCTTCGGTATGGAAGGCATGGATGGTGCGGCCCTTGAAGGCGGCCACGGTGTTTTCGACGAAGCCCGACTCGTTCAGCGTGTCGGTGTGGATGGCGACCTGGATGTCGTAATCCTCGGCGACGGAGAGGCAGCAGTCGATGGCGGCCGGCGTCGTGCCCCAGTCCTCGTGCAGCTTTAGGCCGCAGGCGCCGGCAACGATCTGTTCGATCAAGGCTTGCGGCTGCGAGGCATTGCCCTTGCCGAAGAAGGCCAGGTTCATGGGCAGGCCTTCGGCGGCTTGCAGCATGCGCGCCAGATGCCAGGGGCCGGGCGTGCAGGTGGTGGCGTTGGTGCCTTCCGCTGGGCCGGTGCCGCCGCCCATCATGGTGGTGACACCGGAATAGAGCGCGTCGTAGACCTGCTGCGGGCAGATCCAGTGGATATGCGCGTCGATGCCGCCGGCGGTCAGGATGCGGCCTTCGCCGGCGATGATTTCGGTGCCTGGGCCGATGATGATGTCGACGCCGGGCTGGACGTCGGGATTACCGGCCTTGCCGATGGCGTGGATGCGGCCGTCGCGCAGGCCGACGTCGGCCTTGACGATGCCCCAGTGGTCGACGATCAGGGCGTTGGTGATGACCGTGTCGACGGCACCTTCGGCGCGGCTGCGCTGCGATTGGCCCATGCCGTCGCGGATCACCTTGCCGCCGCCGAACTTGACCTCCTCGCCATAGACGGTGCGATCCGCCTCGACCTCGATGATCAGTTCGGTGTCGGCCAGGCGGACACGGTCGCCCGTGGTCGGGCCGTACATGGCGGCATAGGCGGCGCGATCGATGTCGAAGGCCATGGGTTAGTGTTCCTGTACAACGCGGGAATAGCCGGTTGGCAGTCTGCCAGCGGAGAGATCACCCCTCTCCCTGTCCCTCCCCCTCACGAGGGGAGGGGACGCTGTTGCCAACTCCTGTTTATGGGACAAGGAGTTGCGGCGTTGCCGCAGGGTTCCCTCCCCTCGTGAGGGGGAGGGACAGGGAGAGGGGGATAGGCGGGTGTGGCGGAACATGCTCATCCGTCAGTCCTCCAGCCGGCCCTGAACCTGGGCGTTGAAGCCGTAGACGACGCGGTCGCCGGCATAGGCGACGAGGCGGACCTCGCGGGTCTGGCCCGGCTCGAAGCGCACCGCCGTGCCGGCTGGGATGTCGAGGCGCATGCCGCGGGCCGTCGCGCGGGGAAATTCCAAGGCGCCGTTGACCTCGTAGAAGTGATAGTGGGAGCCGACCTGGATCGGGCGATCGCCGGTGTTGGCGACGCGGATGGTCGCGGTGGGGCGGCCGTCGTTGAGGCGGATGCTGCCGGTGGCGGTCATCGTTTCGCCGGGAATCATGGTCCTGCCTCCTTCAGCGGATGGGTTCGTGGACGGTCACCAGCTTGGTGCCGTCGGGGAAGGTGGCTTCGACCTGAATGTCGTGAATCATCTCGGCCACACCCTCCATGACCTGCTCGCGGCGGAGCACCGTGGCGCCGTCGCGCATCAGTTCGGCGACGCTGCGCCCGTCGCGGGCGCCCTCGGCGACGTAATCGCTGATCAGGGCGATGGCTTCGGGGTAGTTGAGCTTGACGCCGCGCTCCAGCCGGCGGCGCGCCACCATGGCGGCGACGGCGATCAGCAGCTTGTCTTTTTCCCTGGGTGTCAGGTTCACTGGATAGGCTCCCTAAGCGTCAACGTTGGCCTGACGACGGATAGGACGGTTCCCCCTCACCTTCCCGCTGCGCGGGTCCCTACCCTCTCCCCAATTGGGGAGAGGGTAGGGGTGAGGGGGAACCGCCCTGGTCGTCGTCTATCTGTATGTCCGACGTCATCGCCGACCTCCTATATCTGCCAAAGGCGCGGCAGGACGGCCGGGCGGGCGAAGAGATGGGCGCGGAAGCCGCACCAGAAAGCGGCGAAGGCGGCGCGCAGATCGCCGGGATCGGCGGCGATCCAGCGCATGACGAGGACGCCGTTGACCGCCGTCGCGGCGGCGCGCACTCCTTCGGGTTGGCCGAGCATATGGCGCGCTGCGGTCAGTTCGGCCGGCGCGTCGTCGGCGACGTAGATGGCGGTGGCGAAGGCAGCGGCGCCGTCGAGCACGGCGGTGCGCCGGGTCATGGCGCCGATGTCGCCATCCAGGTGCAGGGCGTCGGCCCAGACCGGCCGGCCGGCGCGGCGCACGGTCCAGCACTCGCGGATCAGGCCGTGGGTCAGCCGTTCGCCACGAGCGAGGCGGCCGAGCACCAGTATCTCGCCGGCCAGCACGCGGGCGCCGGGGGCGGCCTCGACGATGGTTACGCGGCGCAAGCGGGCACCGTCGAACAGGATGGTTTCCTGCGGCAGCCATTCCAGGCTGGCGCCTGTCGCAGCTTCGAGGGTAACGCTGACGCGGCAATCGGCGCCGCTGGAGCGATAGACCTTTTCGGCGGCTTGCAGCACCACCAACGCCTCGGCACCCGGCGCCAGCGCGAT
>CAMCUA010000190.1 GCA_945878455.1 Asaia bogorensis
AAGGTTCCTTGCGCCTGACCGTGACGCGCGGCGCCGCCCCGCGCGGCATCGCCCCACCGGCCGTGCCAAGCCCGACGGCGATGATCGCGGTGGCCGCCGCCGCGCCGCCACCACCGCCGGCCCGCTGCATCGTCGCCACCCGCACCCGGCGCAACGAGCATTCGCCTTTGGCCGGCATCAAACACCTGAACTGCCTCGACAGCATCCTGGCCCGCATCGAAGCCGGCGAGCGGGATGCCGACGACGCCATCCTGCTCAATTCAGCCGGCCAAGTCGCCGAAGCCACCGCCGCCAATGTCTTCGTCGTCCTTGCCGGCCGCTTGCTGACGCCGCCGGTCGCCGATGGTGCCCTGCCCGGCATCCGGCGGGCGGAGATTGTCGCGCGCGGCGCCGTCGAGGTCTCGCTGACAGCCGACGACCTGCGCCGCGCCGAAGCAATCTTCCTGACCAACAGCCTCGGTGTCCGCCCGCTGTGCCGCATCGACGGGCGCACGCTTGCCGCCGACGTCGGGCTGTTGTGGCGGGACGCCCTGGAATTCCCCGAAGATCGAGCGTAACGCCAGCAGCGAACGTTCACCGAGGTAGCTCAGAAGGACATCATGGCGGAAACCGCGAACGTCAAGGAATGGGACGGCCTGCCGGTTCCACGCCGCCATTGGGCCATCGCCGCGATCTGGCTGGGGATCACCATGGCGGTGCTCGATAACGCCATCGTCAACGTGGCGCTGCCGGCCATCGCGCGCGACCTGCAGGCCACACCCGCCGAGGCGGTCTGGGTGGTCAACGCCTATCAGCTCGCCATCGTCGTCGCGCTGCTACCGTTGTCGGCATTGGGCGAGATCGTCGGCTATCGCCGCGTCTCCCAGGCCGGACTGTTCCTGTTCGTGGTCTCGGCTTTTGCCTGCACCCAGGTGGAAACGCTCGAGTCCCTGGTCGCCATGCGCAGCCTGCAGGGCCTTGGCGCGGCCGGCATCATGAGCATCAACGCCGCCCTCATTCGCTATACCTTCCCCAGCAAGTCGCTCGGCCGCGCCATCGGCTACAACGCCATGATCATCGCCACCGGCACGGCGGCCGGGCCGTCGGTCGCCGCCGCCATCCTAGCCCTCGGTCCCTGGCAGTGGCTGTTCGCCATCCATCTGCCGTTCGGCTTCCTGTCCCTCGTCATCGGGTGGGCTGCACTTCCCGAAAGCCAGAAATCGGGACGTACCCTGGATGTGGTTTCGGCGCTGCTCAACGTGGCGACTTTCGCCCTGATCGTCACCGGCGTCGATGTGCTGACCCGCGATGGCAACGTCTGGGTTGGCGTCGGCGAGCTTGTTCTGGGCTCGCTCGCGGCGGCTTTCCTGGTGCGGCGGGCGCTGTCCCAGACCCGGCCGCTGGTGCCGGTGGACCTGCTACGCATTCGCGTCTTTCGGCTTTCGGTGCTGACCTCCATCGGCTCCTTCAGCGCGCAGACGCTGGCCTATATTTCGCTGCCCTTCCTGCTGCAAAACATCCTGCATCGCGATCAGGTGGAGACCGGCTTGTTGATCACGCCGTGGCCCGTGGCCGTTGGCTTGGCCGCACCGTTCGCCGGTCATCTCGCCGACCGATTTTCGACGGCCATTCTTGGTGGCATCGGTCTCGCCACCCTGTCGGCGGGGCTGCTGCTGCTCGCCTTCATGCCCGCCGATCCGTCGACCGTCGATATTTGCTGGCGCATGCTGGTCTGCGGCTTCGGCTTCGGCTTCTTTCAGTCGCCCAACGGCCGCGCCCTGATGACATCGGCGCCGCTCGATCGCAGCGGTGCCGCCGCCGGCATGCTGTCCACCTCCCGGCTGACCGGCCAGACCATCGGCGCCAGCGTGGCTGCCATGGTCTTCCACGTCTCGGCCTCGGCTGAAACGACCTGCCTGGTCTTCGCCGCCGTCTTCGCCGGCCTGGCCGCCGTCGCCAGCCTGTGCCGCTTCGAAGCCAAGCGCGGCTGACGGTTCACCGGCGTTCGAGGCCGCGCTTCGGCGAAAGCCCCCTCTCCCTGCCTCACCCCCTTGCGGGGGGAGGTAACCATGCGGCAACGCCACAGCACATCGTCGTTGTGACGTATGGAAGCAACAGCGTCCCCTCCCCCCGCGAGGGGGAGGGACAGGGAGAGGGGGAAACCCGCAGGGTCAGTTTTTCGGCAATGCCGCCAGGAACTGCCCAGCGTCGCCGACGATCTCCTGGGCGCGCGGCACCAGGCTGCCGCTGTTGCAATAACCGTGGGTCAGCCCGTGGCCGCGCACCAGCCGATGCGCCACGCCGGCCTTTTCCAGGCGTTCGGCCAGCATCAATGTATCGTCGCGCAGCACGTCGATTTCGGCGCTGGCCAGCCACACCGGGCATAGGCCCTTGAGATCGGCACCGATGGGGGCGACCAAGGGGTTATTGCGGTTGCCCGCTGGGCCGACATAGTCGTCGAAATAGGCGATCATGCGCGCCCGCGTCAGGCGGAAACGGCCATCGCCGAACGCCTTATAGGACGGCGTATCGAAATCCGCGCCGAGCACGCCATAGAACAACGCCAGGCCCGAAGGCAGCGGCTTGTTGATATCGCGCCGCAACAGCGCCGCGCAGATCGCCAGATTGGCCCCGGCCGATGTGCCGGCGACACGCGGCGCCACCGGCGCCAGGCCGAGTTCGCCGAGATGGGCGAAGCTCCAATCGATGGCGGCGTCGACATCGTGCAGCGCCGCCGGAAAGGGATGCTCCGGGGCCAGCCGGTAGGAAATCGACAGCACCGCATGGCCGCTCGCCGCCGCTAGGCTATTCTGCTGCCAGATGCTTTGCCCGATCGAGCCCTTGTTCCAGCCGCCGCCGTGGATCAGCACGCACAAGGGCGGCCGCGCCACACCCTTTGGTTTGACCAGCAGGGCCGGTCGATAGCCGCCTTCGGCGGGTATGGCATAAGGCTCGACGGCCGCCATCTCTGGCGCGCCGAAGGCCCAGGCCGGGGCAATGGCCTGGTCGCGAATACGTTCCTGTTGGGCGGTCTTGGCCGGGGGGAAGCGCTTCTGCAAGTCGTCCGCCCGGACCAGTGCAGCCGCCATGGCCGGATCCATTTGTATATCGTCGTCCATATCGTCCCCCTGGGTCGGTTCGTTCGGCGCCGGCCGGCGCAACGCCGTGGCTTGGAAGCGCGCCGGGCAAGGTTTACACTATATCGATACAGACAGCACAGGGAGACCGCCATGCCTGCCACGGCTACTGTCGCCACCCAGTCGCTTCGCATCGTGCCGCTCGATGCGCCGCTCGGCGCCCGCATCGATGGGGTCGACCGTTCGGCGCTTTGGGACGCGCCCACCGATGCGGCGATTCAGCAGGCCTTCCTCGACTACCACGTGCTGGTCTTCCCCGGCGCCACCATGGAACCGCCCCAGGTATTGTCCTTCGCCAACCGCTTCGCCCCGGCGATGGCTGAGGTGAATCGGGAAAAGCGGCTGGGTGAGCTGCCCCAGGTATCGCGCATCAACAGCACGATCAAGGCCATCGAACCGGGCAAGGACCTGAAATTTCATGTGCAGACCTCGCTGCGTTCCGAGGAATGGCACACCGATCAGTCCTTCGTCGAACGCCCGGCAAAGGCGACCATTCTGCACGCCCACGAAGTACCGAGCCGCGGCGGCGCCACCTGGTTCTGCAACACGGCGGCTGCCTACGATGCCCTCACCGACGACATGAAAAAGCGCATCGCTGGGCTCAAGGGGGTGCATGGCTACGATACCGCGCGGGCCCGCTATCGCCCGGCCGTCCGCAGCCAGGAAGAAATCGACGAGACTCCCGATGTCATCCATCCGCTGGTGCGCACCCATCCGGACTCGGGGCGCAAGGCGCTCTATCTCAATTTCAACCGGCTCGACCACATTCTCGGTCTGCCGCGCGGCGAAAGCGACGCCATCCTCGACGAACTGGCCGCCTGGGTTGCCCAGGACCGCTTCATCTACCGCCACAAGTGGACGGTCGGCGATGCGGTGGTCTGGGACAACCGCTGCACCCTGCACCGGGTCTGCTACGATTCGCCGCCGGGCGACCGGCGCATCATGCTGCGCGTCGTCACCCAGGGCGACCGGCCGTTCTGAGGCGCAGCCTTACTCGTAGTTCATGACCGATGGGCCGATCCAGCCGGGCAGCGTGTCCGTGCGCGCCGGGGCGAAGATTTCGTAATAGTCGCAGCCCTGCGGGCCGACGCCGGTGGCGCCATGCACGGCACCGGCCGGGATGAACACCATGTCGCCGTCGCGCGCCGTGAAGCGGTTGTCGTCGACGCGAAAGTGCAGCTCGCCCTTGACGATGACCAGCAGCTGCTCGTTGTCGTGGCTGTGATGGCGCAGGTTGAACGGCGCATCGGCGGGCAGCTTGATGCGCACGGCGGAAATCTTGGCGCCCGACATACCGCGCCGGGTGGCGCCGGCACGCGCCGTTGGCATCTCGGGAAATTTGTTCCAGTCGATCAGCATGATTGTCCTCCCGGGGCTCCGGCGTGGAGCCCGTCTTGTTTCATTGCATGAGTCGCGGACGGCTCAGTCGTAGATCATGATCGAAGGCCCGATCCAGCCGGGAAGTTGGTCGGTTCGGGCCGGCGAAAAGATTTCGTAATACTCGGCGCCCTCGGGTCCGACGCCGGTGGCGCCGTGGTTCGTGTGCGGCGGAAAGAACACCATGTCACCGGGCCGGGCGACGATATCCTTGTCGCCGACGCGCAGATGGATTTCGCCCTTGAGCATGATCAGCAACTGCTCGTGCTCGTGATGATGCAGGCGGCCGTCGAACACCGCCGAGGTCTGGGCCACCACGTGGACCGCCGATAGCCGTTCGCCGCAGATGGCGCCGCGCAGCGCCCCGTCGCGCAAGGCCTTGACCTTCGGCAGCTTGTCCCAATCGATCAGCATTTTCGTTTCCTTCCCCGGTTGGCGTGACGATGGCTCCATTCTAACGCAATCTCCACCGGCAGCATCACCCCGAGATGGCTCGGGTGGCTCCCCTCGACAACGTACGGCGGCCCGCCTAGGTTGGCGTCCGCACCGCCATGGGAGAGGTCCGCATCGTGAACATCGCCGAGGTCGAGGCCATCGCCGCCTCCTTTCCGCTGCCCCAGGGTCAACAGGTCGAGATGAGCGTCGGCAAGGTCGTCAAGCGCGACGTGGTCGTCGTCAAGGTGACCACCGACGATGGCATCGTCGGCTACGGCGAATCCCATCACGGCCGCAGCCCCACCGCGGTGGCCGACTTCGTCAATACCACCCTGCGCGCCCTGGTCCTCGGCCGCGACGCCTTCGACACGGTCGGCATCTGGAAATGGGTGGAGCGCAAGCAATTGGGCAGCCACGGCATGGGCGCCACCGCCTGCTTCGGCCTGAGCGGCCTCGACATCGCGTTGTGGGACATCAAGGGCAAGGCGTTGGGTGCGCCGATCTACAAACTGCTCGGCGGCAATGCCCGCCCGATCCCGGCCTATGCCGGCGGCATCGCGCTTGGCTACCAGGAGCCGGAAGCGCTGCTGCGCGAACTCCGCCCGATGATCGCGGCGGGCTATGGCGCGGTGAAGCTGCGCCTGGGGCAAAACTTCCGCGCCGACTCGGGGCGCGTGCTGGCCGTGCGCAAGGCGTTCGACGAGGTCGCCATCCTCACCGACGCCAACACCGGCTACAAGCTGGCCGACGTGCGCCGCATCATGCCGGTGCTCGAGGAAAGCCGCGTCGACTGGCTGGAGGAACCCTTCCCGTCCTACGACTTCGCCAGCTACCGCGAGGCGCGCAGCTACGGCAACGTGCCCTTGGCCTGCGGCGAGAACCATTACACAAGGCACGAATTCCTGCGCCTGCTCAAAGACGGCGTCGTGCGCGTCTTCCAGCCCGACGTATCGAAGACCGGCGGCATCACCGAAATCGTGCGCATCGCCGCCCTGGCCTCGCCGCACAGCATCTCCATCAACCCGCATACCTCGACCTCGATCCTCAACATGCTGGCCTCGGTGCACGTGCTGTGTGCCATCGAGAACGGCGGTTATTACGAGGGCGAAGGCTCGAAGGCCAATCCCTTCCGCGACGATCTCGGCAACCGCCGCCTGCTCGTCGACTCGAACGGCTGCGTCAGCCCCTTCGACGGCCCCGGCCTCGGCATCGAGATCGACGAAGCCGTGCTGCGCCGCCATCCGGTCATTCCCGGCCCGGCTTATGTCTGAGGCCGAGAGTTCGGAATCTGCCCGACCTTCCCCCTCTCCCTGTCCCGCTTATCGCCTGTCGGCGCTGCGCCCTCGCGGGGGGAGGGAACGCGGTTTCCGCCTCACGTCCAACAGGCAAGGTAGTACGGTGCTGCAACATCG
>CAMCUA010000191.1 GCA_945878455.1 Asaia bogorensis
AAAACTGACATCACAAACTACACGGCCCGCGATATCGACGAGATCACATGGGCCGTCAACTCAACGCCCAGAAAATGCCTCGGATACAAAACTCCCGCCGAGGCATTCCTTGAAAACATCAGGTGTTGTAATTGACGTGAGAATCCAGCCGCCACTGCATCGGGACCATGCTCGCGCACGATGCGGGCAAAGCGGGCGGCGACCGTATCGAGAGCCCGATCCCAGGACACGGCAACGCCGTCGACCGTCGGGTGCAGCTGCCGTCCTTCGAGCCCGATGGTCTCGGGCAAGGCGGCGCCCTTCGTGCACAATTTGCCAAAGTTGGCGGGATGGAGTTTGTCGCCTTCGACCGTAACCACGCCATCGCCTGCTTGGCGCACGACAACCCCACAGCCGACGCCGCAATAGGGACAGGTCGTGCGCGTGGCGGTCGTCACGATGCAACCGGTTCGGGCAGGTCGGCCGCGGCGAGGAACAGGTGGATGACGCCGTCTTCGAGCCGGGTCGGATAGCGGGTGGCGCAGCCCTCGTCGGGGGCGACGGCCTGTCCGTCGCCAAGCTCGATCACCCAGTTATGCAGGGGGCAGGTTACCCGCTCGCCGTGGACGATACCCTGCGACAGCGGTCCGCCCTTGTGCGGGCAGCGGTCGGCCAAGGCGAAGACCTTATCGTCGGAGGTGCGAAAGACGGCAATGTCGCCGGAGCGGACGCGCACCACCCGCGCGCTGAGCGGCGCGATGTCGTCGAGCCTGCCGATGGCGATCCAACCGCTCATGCCGGCACCAATTCGGCCAGCGGTGCGAATTCGACGGCATCGACGTTCTGGCTGGCGCGTTCCGCCCAGGGATCAGTCTGCGAGAATTTCTGCGCGTAGAGGAAGCGGGCGTGCAGAGTCTGACGTCCTGCGGCGTCGTCGATCACGCGCTTTTTGACGTAGGGCAGGCCGACCCGCTCGATCCACGGCGCGGTGCGTTCCAGATAGTGCGCTTCTTCGCGATAGAGCTGTAGGAAGGCGCCGCAATATTCCATCACCTCTTCCGCCGTGCGCACCTTGGCCAACAGATCGGTGGCGCGGACCTTGATGCCGCCATTGCCGCCGACATGCAGCTCCCAACCGGAGTCGACCGCGACGACACCGAAATCCTTGATCGTCGATTCGGCGCAATTGCGCGGGCAGCCCGAGACGGCCAACTTGACCTTGTGCGGAGTCCAGGTGCCCCAGCACATCTTTTCCAAGGCGATGCCCAAGGCCGTCGAATCCTGCACACCGAAGCGGCACCACTCGGAGCCGACACAGGTTTTGACCGTGCGCAGCGCTTTGCCATAGGCATGGCCGGAGACCATGCCGGCGGCGTTCAGATCGCGCCAGACGGCGGGCAGGTTTTCCTTCTTCACGCCCAAGAGATCGATGCGCTGACCGCCGGTGATCTTGACCGAGGGGATGGCGTATTTATCGGCAACGTCGGCGATGGCGCGCAGCTCCGCCGGCGTGGTAGTGCCGCCCCACATGCGCGGGATGACCGAATAGGTGCCGTCCTTTTGTATGTTGGCATGGGCGCGTTCGTTGATGAAGCGCGATTGCTTGTCGTCGACCGCCTCGCCAGGCCAGGCGCAGATCAGATAGTAGTTCAGCGCCGGCCGGCAGGTATGGCAGCCGTTGGGCGTGTGCCATTCCATGAAGCCCATGATGTCGGGGATGCTTTTGAGCTGCTGCTCATGGATCGTCCGGCGGACGTCGTCATGGCTGTATTCGGTGCATTTGCACAGCGGCCTGACCTTGACCGCAACCGAATAATCGCCGCCCAGGGTCTGCGCCAAAATCTGTTCGACCAGGCTGGTGCAGGAACCGCAGGACGACGACGCCCTGGTATGGGCGCGCACGTCTTCCAGGGTGAACAGCTTTTTCTCGGCGATGGCTTTGACGATGGTGCCTTTGCACACACCGTTGCAACCGCAGACCTCCATCTGGTCGTCCATCGCTGCGGGAGCGCCACCGCCGCCGCGGCCGGAATCGCCCAACTGAGCCGAACCGAACATCAGCCGTTCGCGCAGCGCCGAGACATCCGTGCCGGCGCGCAGGTGGCGGAAGTACCAGGCGCCATCGACGGTGTCGCCGTAGAGGACGGCGCCCTGGATGCGATTATCGCGCAGCACGACCCGCTTGTAGATGCCGCGCGCCGCATCCTGCATGACGATGTCGTCGGTGGCGTCGCTGGTGGAGAAGTCGCCCGCCGAAAACAAATCGATGCCCGTCACCTTGAGCTGGGTGGACAGGGCCGAGCCCAGGTAGCGGGCATGACCGACCATGGCCAGATGGTTGGCGCAGACCTTGGCCTGTTCGAACAGCGGCGCCACCAGGCCATAGGTGCGGCCGCGATGCTGTACGCATTCGCCCAAGGCATAGATGCGCGGGTCGTAGGTCTGCATGGCATCGTTGACCATGATGCCGCGTTCGCAGTGCAACCCGGCGGAGCGGGCCAAATCGATATTGGGGCGGATGCCGACGGCCATAACGACCAGATCGGCCGATATTTCGGTGCCGTCCTTGAGTTGGACCGCTTCGACCCGCGTCGTGCCAAGGATCGCCGCTGTTTCGGCCGGCATCTTGAAGGTCAGGCCGCGCTCTTCGAGGGAGCGGCGCAGCATGCCGCCGGCGACCGGGTCGAGCTGACGCTCCATCAAGCTATCCGTCAGGTGGATGACGGTGACTTGCATGCCGCGTTTCTGCAGGCCGCCGGCCGCTTCGAGCCCAAGCAGGCCGCCGCCGATGACCACGGCGTTCTTGAAGCTGCCGGCGGCTGCCACCATGCGATCGACGTCGCGGACGTCGCGGAAGGTGACGACGCCGGGCAAATCCGTGCCGGGCAGGGGCAACATGATGGGGTTCGAGCCGGTGGCTAGCAGCAGCCGGTCGTAGGCGGCTTGCGTGCGATCTTCGGTGACGACGTGGCGGCTGCGGCGATTGATGGAAGTAACGGGCTTATCCAGGTGCAGCGCGATGCCGTTGTCGGCGTACCAGCTCTCGTCGTTGAGCATGATGTCGCCAAGCTGCTTTTCGCCGGCCAGCATCGGGGAGAGCAAAATGCGATTGTAGTTGCCGTAGGGCTCCGCCCCGAAGACCTCGATGTCATAAAGGTCGGGGGCGAGGGCCAGAAGGTCCTCGACCGCCCGGATGCCGGCCATTCCGTTGCCGATGACGACAAGACGCTTACGTGTCACAATTATCCTCTTGTTGGCTAGCATGCGCGTAATGTTGCAGTGCAAAACACATGCCATGGGCCATGACCGCAGTGTGATTTCCTAAGGTATTGATTTAACGTTTATAATGGACATTCAACGGGCGTTCGGGAGCGGGCTTTGCCTGTCGGTTTGAGGGCATACCGATTCGAATATGCCTATAATTTAGTCAAATTATGCATTTTTCTAAAATTGCCGAAATCAAAGGCAATTTGGGTCAGTCCAAGATGCCGCCGGGCTATTTGCGGTCCTTGCCCGACGCTTGGAAAACGCCTAGAACCCTCGGGTTCGTAGGGTCTCGGCCTAGAACCCTCAGGTTCGTAAGGTCTCGGGGAGTGGCGCAGTCTGGTAGCGCATCTGCTTTGGGAGCAGAGGGTCGCTGGTTCGAATCCAGTCTCCCCGACCACCTTTCAGCCGTTCGCGCTTGGCGAGCCTACATGTCCTTGCGCATCAGCAACATCACGCCGATGACCGCCGGCAGCACGCCGGTCATGATGAAGCCATAGGCGTAGCTGTCGTTCCAGGCGAGGATGGCGCTGAAGCTGAGTGGGATGACGATCTGGCCCATGGCGCTTGCCGCCAGCACGCCGCCGGTGATGCCGGCGGCCTGACCCGGCGGCGCCAGCCGGGCGATTTCCGAGAGCAGCACGCCGTGCCAGCCGAGCGCCGTCGAAGTGACGACCACGGCGACGCCGAGGATCTGCCAGGTCGGCCAATCCAGCGTGTAGAAGCCGGTCGCCATCGAGGCCGCCGCCATGGTGAAACCAAGCCCGGCGAGCACGATCCGCGAGGTCGACCAAACGCTGGCCACATAGCCCCACAGCATGCGCGCCGGCATGCCGATCAGCGTCGCCGTCGCCAGCATGCCGCCGGCCTCGGTCAGGGAGTAGTCGAGCTTGTGGGTCAGGAACAGCACGAGGAAGGTCGAATAGCTGGTCTGCAAGCCGACGAAAGCGAACATGGTCATCGCCAGCATGCGCAAGGACGCCGACTGCATGATGATCGACACCGTGTGACGCACCCCTTTCGGCGACAGGCTGACGCTGGCGTCGCGGTCGCTGTCGAGTTCGTTACGCAAGGGCTCCAACAGCACGGCGAAAACGGCGCACAGCGCGCCCGTGGCCAGCATGGCGCCCTGCCAGCCGAACAGCACGACGAACCAGGGCAGCATCAAACCGCCGACCATCAGGCCGAAGGGCACGGCGGTCTGCTTGGCCGAAAATACCATCGGCGCCTGTTTCGCCGTGGCGTAGCGGGCGAGGATCTGCGAACTGGCCGGCGTTGCCACCGAGGTGCCGATGGTCAGCACCACGGCAGTGATCAAAAACGGCCACAACTGGCCAGAGGCGGAACAGACCAGGCCGAGGGCGATCAGCCACAGGCCGATCTGGCTGATGCGTAGGCCGCCGAAGCGGCGGATGAAATTGCCGCAGCCGGCCATGATGAAGATCTGAAAGAAGGCCGACAGGCTGGTGTAGATGCCGACATAGGCCGCCGTCACGCCCAGGTCGGACAGCGCCGCCGGGGCGACGATCGGTATGATGTTCTTGGCCAGCGTGGCGAAGGACTGCTGGAAGAACATCGCAACCAGCGCGATCAGCAAGATACGGTTCACGGGGCGCTACAAGGGCGAGGGGGAATCATCCGGCGGCTATTCTAGCATCGCCATGAGAGGGCGACGACCTTGCATTTTCAGGGGCTTCGGGTTAGAGCCTCGGTCGCCCGCCGGGCGGGATCGATATCCGCCACGGCCGCGAGAAAAGCACGTAGAGGCAGCTGCCATGACCGAGGTCCGTATCTATCGCCCGGCAAAGACCGCCATGCAGTCGGGAAATGCCAATACCCGCCTGTGGACGATGGAATTCGAACCCTCGGGACCGAAGGAAATCGACTCGCTGATGGGCTGGACCGGATCGCGCGACACCCAAGGCCAAGTGCGCCTGCATTTCGCCACCAAGGAAGAGGCGGTAGCCTATGCCGGGCGCCACGAATATACCTATCGCATCGTCGATCCCCACGTCCGGAGCATCCGCCCGAAGAGCTACGCCGAGAATTTCCGGTTCGACAGAGTGGAATGACCCGGACGGGCAGGGGCCCGTCCTCCCATCGCGTGGCGCCCGTAGCTCAGTTGGATAGAGCGCGAGCCTTCTAAGCTTGAGGTCGCAGGTTCGAGCCCTGCCGGGCGCGCCAATTCTTCGATCATCCAGCTACAGTCCCCGTCCTTGCCGTTACGGTTAGATGTTGGCTAGTTGCCACAGCTTCCGTATGATTCATGCGGTTTCGTTCATCTGCCTGGAGTGGTCCCCGATGAACAGGTTTCGCGTTGTCGTGCTTGCCGCCCTGTCGTTTGCCGCCCTGTCGCTGGCCACGAGTGCCATCGTCCTGCCCATCCAACCGGCCGCTGCCGCCGACAAGAAGACCGCCCAGCAAATGGTCCCCACCCAGGAGGTGAGAAATCTCCAATTGGCGCTGAACCGCAAGGGCGCCAGGCTCCCGGTCGACGGCATCATAAGCGCCAAGACCGTCGCCGCGCTGAAGGCCCATCAGCGCAGCAATAAGCTCGCCGAAACCGGCGAACTGGACCCGAAGACCAAGGCGGCGTTCGGCCTACGTTAGACTACCTACCGGCACCCCCCTTCGACAGAGCCTAGCGGCAGCGGCCTGGATCGTACTATGATCGGTGCCAAGCGGGTTCATACCGGCATTTTCAATAACAAAAAAAGCTGCCGGCCGACGCGAATCCGCGCGCAAGACAGGGTTAACCTCAACGGGGAGATGCAAAATGTCTGCTTTCGGAGCGGGTTCCGTCCGCGCCGCGCTTTTGGCCTCTGCGGCGCTGATTGCCGCCGCCGTCATGGCGCCGGGCGCGGTTCAGGCGCAAACCAAAGTCACCGACAAATGGATTACCGTCATCCTGCCGGGCGAGCCGCACGACATCGAGGGCTGCGAAGCCAGCCGCTCCGTCCAGGGCCGGGTCGCCAAATTCAACATCGTCGAATCGCTGGTGCAGAAAAATCCGGCCGACGGCG